>NZ_JBFAQT010000036.1:0-63664 GCF_040678895.1 Kitasatospora sp. NPDC049258 | reverse complement strand
AAAAAATCTTCAACAAAAAACTATCCCCATCCCCACCCTCTACGAACTTCCGTGCCGCCGCCCACTGGCCCGCCGACCGGGGCTCAGGGTGTCCGCAGGTAGCCGCCGCCGCGGCCGTCGACGTGCACCAGGTGGGCGCCGACCCGCACCACCTGGCAGTCCGCCACCCGCCAGACCCCGCACGGGCCCTCGCCGTCCGGCAGCGGCGTCCAGATCTCGCGGAAGGTGGAGCCGTCGGTGTTGGTACCGGTCTCCACCAGGTTCACGCCGTCCTGGGTCAGCACCCCTTCGTCCTCCCCCGGCTCGCCGACGTCGTGCCCAAAGCGCACCCGGGTGCCGTCGTACGAGGTCACACCCGCGAAGCCACGGCTGTCGGCATAGCGGTCGCCCACCTGGAGCCAGACCACATAGCCGTCCTCCCGCAGCGGCCCGCCGTCACGGCTGATCCCGCGCCGCAGCCAGGCACCACGTTCCGGGGCTCGCATCTCGGCCTCCTCCTGGGTCACCGGAGCCCAGGATAGGCCGGTGCACGGGGCGGGGCAGGCTCGCGCGGTGTCCCGGGTCGGCGCCCTGTGCGGCGTGCCCCGACGCGCTACCAGCAGGCGCTGTCGTCCCAGGGCTCGAAGCCGGCGAACTCGACCGGGTCGTCATCCTCGTCCGGTGTGGCCAGCCCGGCGGTGCGCAGAGCGCCGCGCTGCCAGGCCAGCAGAGTGTCGATCAGCCCCTGTTCCAAAGGCTCCCCCTGGTCCGCGTGGCGGGGCCAGACGATCAGGGGCCGGCCGTCGGGGTCGGCGCCCTCGGTGAGCCAGCCGAGGTGGTCGCCGTCGATCGAGTCGGCGAAGGGGAGGAACCCGCCGGGCTCGGGCCAGGCGGTGAGCGGATACCACTGCGGTGCTCGGCCTTGAGCTGCCGGTATGCGTCCGCGGTCGACTCGACGTGCTGGAGGTAGCGTCGCTCGCCGGTGCGCAGCGGGGTGAGGAAGCGCAGCCAGCGGCTCCAGCAGCCGGCGCCGTACAGGTCCATGACGGTCAGGTACTCGCGCGGCAGCTCGGTGCCCAGCTCCTCGAAGAGTCCTGCCCAGGCGCCACCGCCGAGGTAGCGGCGTCCGGGTGGCGGGGAGAGCAGGCGCAGCGCGTCCAGGCCGGTGCCGGTCTCCAGGGCGACCAGGCGCTCGGCGTCGGTGAGCCGGGGGACGGTGGGCGTGGGCGGTGTCCAGGTCCGGACGGTCGGCAGGAAGGCGGTGCGGGCGATGGTGCCGGGGAGCGGGCCGATCAGCGGACCGGGGGCGATGGCAGTGGCCGCTGCGCGCGGACGGTGCACCGCAGATAGTCGCCGAGGGTGAGGTCGTAGCGGTGCCAGGGCCGCAGGCCGCTGCCGGGGATGCCGGCCGAGTGGCTGACCACCACCGTCCACTCGTCGGGGTCGGCGGAGACGGAGGTGTCCCAGAACAGGACATCGCTGCCTCGGGTGCAGCCCCAGGCGAGCAGTCCGCCCGGGTCGGGGTGAACGGCGGGCCGTTCGCGCTCAGGCAGTTCACGGGCCCTGATGCGGGCCTGGCGGTGGGTGCCGCGGAGCCAGGCACCGTAGTCGAAGCGGCCCTCCTGGACGCAGGGGACGTGGATCCACAGGTACTCGCCGAAGTCCAGCGGGCCGTGGGCGTCGGCCAGGTGCTTGTAGTCGTCCGGCAACCGAAGCCCCAGCCACTCCTCGACCGCTTTCCAGTCGACCGAGACCGGCACCGGTGGACGCTGAGAGTGCGGTGCGGTGAATCCGGCCAGGTACGAGCTCACGTGGTCTCCTCCGCGTCGGGCGGCTCAGCTGGACGCCGGTGAGCCTGCGTGCGGCGTCCCGGGAGGCCTCGCCGACATCACCCCGCGCCCCGCCCGCACTCTCGGGAGGGAGCCAGCACCGGTCAGGATTCGAGAAGCACCGACCCCCGGGCCGCGCCTAGCGTGGCGGTCATGACCTCCATCGCATCCGTCACCCTCGACGTGGCCGACCCCACGGCCGCCGACCACTTCTACCGCACCGCCTTCGGTCTGGACACCCAGGTGCGCCTGCGGGGCGCTCAGGCGCCGACGACGGGCTTCCGTGGGTACACCCTCTCGCTCACGGTGTCCCAGCCGGCCACCGTCAACGGCCTCATCGATGCCGCTCTCGACGCCGGTGCCACCTCGCTCAAGCCCGCCGCGAAGTCGCTCTGGGGCTACGGCGGCGTCGTGCGGGCCCCGGACGGGGCGATCTGGAAGGTGGCGACCTCGGCGAAGAAGGACACCGGACCGGCCACCCGGCAGATCGATTCGATCGTGCTCCTGCTGGGAGTCGCGGACGTGGCCGCGAGCAAGCGGTTCTACGTCGACCAGGGCCTCGCCGTGGCGAAGAGCTTCGGCCGCATGTACGTCGAGTTCGCCGCCGGATCGAGCCCCGTCAAGCTGGCGCTGTACCGGCGTCGCGCCCTGGCCAAGGACGCCGGCGTCTCGCCCGACGGCACCGGGTCGCACCGCCTCTCCATCGGCAGCCCGGCCGGCCCCTTCACCGACCCCGACGGCTTCGCCTGGGAGGCGGAAGCACCGGCCCCCACGCCCTGACACGGCCGGCGAGGGCAGGCTGCTGCAGCCACGGACCGCGGGAAACCCCAGGAGCCCGCCACTCACCGGTACTGCTCCCGTCCGTCCCGCTGGGGTGGCACCCGCTCGGTCGCGGTCTCCTGTTCTTCCTGCAGCACGCAGGTGCGCGCGGCAGCGGACTCCCTGCGGAGGACGTCGGCCTCGGCCAGCGCCTCCTGGGAGGGTGGTAGCGGCGTCCTTCTCCGGCAGGGCGGGGCGTCCCTGGACGAGGTCGGGTCCGCCGGCCCATTCGTGGAGCGCCGGTCCAGGACGACTACGGCGCCGCTGCGCTCGTCGACCGTGCACCCGGCTCCTGCTCGGGCCAGTGCGTACCGGGCGATGACGGCTCCGGTGGTGGTGGTGATGGACAGGAAGGGCTGGTCGAGACGACGACGAAGCTCCACCACGGCGCCGGCCAGGTGTCGCGGCACGCCGTAGAAGTTGCCACGGAAGGGCACCGTGCCCTGG
This sequence comes from Kitasatospora sp. NPDC049258, assembly GCF_040678895.1. Taxonomy (NCBI): domain Bacteria; kingdom Bacillati; phylum Actinomycetota; class Actinomycetes; order Kitasatosporales; family Streptomycetaceae; genus Kitasatospora; species Kitasatospora sp. NPDC049258. The sequence goes on along the minus strand of NZ_JBFAQT010000036.1, from coordinate 60,590 downwards.
TCGGTGACCGTGCGGCGGTCGCAGACCCAGACCGGGTACGGCGCCGAGGGGAGCCCTCGGAGCGTTTCGGTGCCAGGGGCGTCCATCCGGGCCGCGAGCCGGTCAAGACTCTCCTGTGCGGCCTGGAGCGTGGTGTCGTGCGTCAGAGTGCTCCACCAGGTGCGGGTGGCACCGTCGACGCTCTCGCGCGCCGGTGGTTCGTCGTCCGGGCAGAGCCGGACCCTTGCGCCGTAGTACCTCGCCACCTGCCGGAATTGGGGCCTTACCCGGGAGCCCGTGTCGGATTGCACGGCGGACAGCCGGCCGAACCACCAGTACTCCGTGGTTCCGCCCAGTCGTCTCATCACATGCTCCATGGCTTCGACGAGCTGGGGCAGTCCATCGCCTTCCGCCAGGGCCGCGCGCCAGCGCCCGGAGCGGGTGAGTGACCCCAGCAGCACGCGCGCCTGGTTGACGCCGGCCCATCCGGTCGGCGGGCCGGGCAGCTCCAGCCAGTCGAATCGGATGGCGTTGTCGACGCCGTGCGCGTTGCGCGTGCCGCCCGTCGCGCCGGGGCTCTGACATTGCTGGCACGGCGGCCGGACCTGGTGCTTGCGCAGACCGCGGGTGAAGGTCGAGTAGCCACCCGGGTAGCCCAGCTCGACGACTTCGTCGAAGAGAACTGCCGCGGCAAGGTGCGGGTCCTCCGCCAGGCGCAGGCGGCAGTACGGCAGGAACTGCGGAAAAATATCCGGAGCAGGACTTCGAATACCTGGGGTGCGTTCTCCGGCGAGGTGTGATCTCACTGTTTTTCGATCACGCCCGAGATGCCGGGAAATCGCGGAGATGGACCATCCTTGATGCTTGAGACTGAGCGCTTCCATGTACTCTTCCCGGCCGAGCAAGCTACCCCCTTGTGATCAACTTACACCTCGAAGTGGAGTGGATATGCCTAAGGCAAGCCGGAAATATAGCAGAGGAGGTGCATGATCAAGAGGGGGAAACGTTTCTCCCAATTTGTTGATCTTGGGGATTTTCGATGAGCATGACCCTTGCCTGATATGAGCCTACCTGCCGTGGGGAATTTCGCGAAAAACAGCCACCCCCCGCGCCACCCCAGGTAATTTCGGCGAGCATTGCCGGTATCGAATATGGAATGACGCCCGGATGCCGCACTAACCGGCTTGCGCCTCCTCTCGTTGGTCAGCCGTGATCTCACCGTGCCAGCCATACCGCCCCTCACCACCCCCGAACCGGGATCCGGTCGCCAGCGCCGGGAACTGGCTCTTCGTCCCCGACCGCCGGAACGCGGCCGGGGACGTGCGCACCGGCTACCTGTTCCGCAACGGCGAGCGCGTGGTCCTGTCGCACACCTCGCGCCTGTTGGCCGACTTCATGCGCAAGATGCGGCAGCTGGAGAACGACTTCGTCGTACGGCTCGGCGCCCGCCCGTTCTCGGCCGAAGAGCCCGGCCACCTCGCTGGGGACGTGCCGTGTACGACCGCATGAGCGGTCTCCTCCCGCCGTACGCGGATTCCGGCCACGGCGGCTGGTACGGCGAGGGGCTCGCGGACGAGATCGATCTCGCCGCCGGCGATGCGCACCCCTACGGCCCTGCCGCCGAGTCGGCACGCGGATGGGAGGCCGAGGGGGTGTTCATTCCCCAGCCTCGCGCGTCGGTCGATCAACCGACGCTGGTCGGGTCGGGCCCGGCGGGCCCGCCGACTTCTCGGCACCGCCGGCGGCCGCGGAATGCGGCGCCGGCGTGGCCGCGCGTGATCAGTTCGCTGTTCGGCGCACTGACGGCGGTGACGGTCATCGCGGTGTGCGTGCTGGGCTGGATGCTCTCCTACGACCCCTTGCAGGACCTGGCGTTCACGCGGGTCCCGCGCGGGCTCTCGCAGCTGTGGCCGGTGATCATCTACGGGCCGTGGCTGGTGGGTTGCCTCTCCGTACTGCGGGCCGCCCTGCACGGGCGTCAGCCGATCCACTCCTGGGTCGTGGTCATCCTGTTCTCCACCCTCGCGACCGGACTGTGCGTCGCCGATGTCTCCCGGACGGCTCCGAACCTCATCGTCGCGGGCCTGCCCCCGCTGACCGCCGTCATCTCGCTGCACCAGCTCGTGCGCCAGCTCGCCGCCGCCCCGGGCGCACCCCGACCGCCCGGCCGCGGGGCCGCGCACAGACTCTCTCCGCGGCTGTAGCCGGCGGGGAGTCGGCTCGACGCCGGCAGGCAGCCACGGTGTCCCGCGGACCAGCCGCGTCGGGCGAGCCCTCGGTCGAGACCGGGGTTCTCACCGTGGGCCTGCCGGCGGGCGGCCCGCAGGGTCTGGATCGGCCGGGGCAAGGCGGCCGCGGAGGCAACCGGGACCACGGAACGACGAAGGCCCGGACCGCTTTGCAGCGGTCCGGGCCTTCGAGCTGCCATGGCTGGCAGGGGCGGGGATGCGAGGTTCGAACTCGTGAGGGGTTGCCCCCAACACGCTTTCCACTTGTTCGTCCAGCCGTTCGGGGGCACCCGCAGGTATCCCGACCTGCGGCGGAGTGCGTTGCTCGCCGTGCTCCGGACGGGAGTGAATGCAACCAGAACTGCAACCAGGTGAGGCGCGCATCGAGGCCAGAGCGGAATTCCTACTTCTTTGATAATGTGGCTCCATGACTGAGATGCCCTACAGCATCGGCGAGGGACCAGCTACCAGGGTCAGCCTCTCCCTGCCCGAAGGTACGGCCGAGGCCATCCGCCAGCGGGTGGGCAAGCGCGAGTTCTCGGCGTTCATCACAGCGGCCGTCGAGCGGGAGCTGCGCGGTCAGATCCTGGACGAGTACCTGGCTGACTATGAGCGTAGGCAGGGACCGATCTCGCCGGCGGAGCAGGACCGGGCTCGTCAGGTCTTCGACGAGGTGTTCGCCGAGGAGGGCGGATGGCCCGTCGCAAGCTGAGTCACGAGGGCACCTTGGTGCTGGACTCCGAGGGCCTCTCCAAGCTGCTCAGTGATCACGAGCCTGCCGTCGCGCTGGTCGCCGAGGCCCGGAAGCGGGGCATGGAGGTGGTGATCAGTGTTCTGACCATCATCGAAGCCGTGCACAGTCGCACCGATCAGGCGCGTCTGCGGTGGATCCTGTCCGGGCTGCGGATCGTGCAGGTGGGAGATGAGGAGGCCCGAGCGGCTTCCGCGATGCTGATCGCCGCAGGTCTCCATGGCCACAAGTACGCGATCGACGCAGCAGTGGCCGAGATGGCGCTGCGGCAGCAGCGGCCGGTCGTCCTGCTGACTTCGGACATCGACGACATGACAAAGCTCTGCGGTGATCGCGTCCGTCTCGTGGCCGTCTGACGGTAGCCGTTCGACGGTGGGCCGGTGCGGAGGAGACGAGATTCGAACTCGTGAGGGTTTGCCCAGCGCGCTTTCCAATTCTCCTAGGCGCTGTCCGCCGGGGTGCCGTACCGGTTCTGACCTGGGGTGAAGCGGGGTGGTGCCCAGGCTTTGAACGTTGCTGGAGTGCAGTGAATGAGACCGGAACTGAGACCATGGGCCGATCCCGGGACCTGGGCCAACTGGGTCGCGCACGTGGTCATGCAGCTCGACGGCAACATCGTCCTCCACCACCAGAGCAATGCCCGTCATCGCGACGCCCGTGGTTCAGCGGTGCCTGGCAGTCTCCTGGTCGGCAACCCCTGACCAACCAGCTGGCAAGGCTGTGCTGTCAGTACCCGACCCTAGGCTAGCTCGATGGGATTCAGATCCAGCTTCTCGCTCCAGCGCATGGTCGAGGCAGCAAAGGGGCTCACCGAGCACGCGGTCGTCCGGCAGCGAATCGACACGGTGTTGCGCATCATGGGAACGGACCGCACGTACGGCAAGGGCCGGCCGTTGGTGGACGCCCTGAACGATGTGGCCCAAGGAGCCATCCTCTGTGGGGACTTCGGGCTTGCCCAGCGCTTCCAACGGTTCGCCGGCTACGCCGACGGAGAGCTGTTCCTCGAAGTTGTGGAGGGGTACTACGACGAGGACGCTCAGCAGCGTGGTGAGGAATTCCATCGGAGGATGGCCGCTCGTGGCGCCGACCGGGCGGTTGCCGTGCTTGACGTGCTCTGCCGTGACAATCCGGACGCGACTGCCGCGGATGCCCGTGACCTCTTCCGTGGCATTGCCCAGTCCGCCGACCACCTGGGAGTCGAGGCTGGCGAGGGTGGGATCCGGCTGTCCACGCGGGAGGTGAGGCGACTCCAGCAGTACGGCCACCTTGAGCTGGTCCTGCGAAGTCTGCCGCGTCCGGCCTCTGCGGAGTCTGCCCGGTTGCTGGGTGATGTCCTGGCGGATGCCGACACGGGGCTGTTGGCCCAGTTCCTTGAGCTCAAGGCCAGGCGGGCCGGCCTCGCGGCCCTGAGGGCTGCGGTGGACGATCCGGCCAGTTCCGAGAGCGCGCTTCACGCCTGCCTGAAGAATCAGGCGTGGATCTTCGGTGGGGCCTTTGTGGGTGAGCTGGCGCGCCGCCAGTACACCCCGGACACCATCCTGGACATCCCGCTCCTGCGTGCCGATGGTTCCCTGCACGTCGTCGAGCTCAAGCGCGCCAACATCGAGAGCTTGGTCATTCGCCGCAGCGGCCATCTGATGCTGGGCGCGCCACCCCACCGAGCGGTCTCCCAGGCGCAGAACTACCTGCGGACACTGGACGAGAACCGGCGGACCATCCTGGCCGACTACGGAGTCGACAGCCGCAGGGCCTCGGCCACCATTGTGATCGGCCACTCGCGCTATGTGGGAGGGGGTATTGCGCCGAGGGAAGTCGCGGAGACCCTGCGCACCTACAACACGCACGCCACCCGGATAGAAGTGATCACCTACGAGACCCTGCTCGATTCGGCCAGTCGGATGCTTGCGCTGTCATCCGAGCAACAGGACTCGGAAGCGACTGAGGAGCCCGACTCATGACTGACGCCCAGCCCTTGATCGAGCAACTCCTGGCTCGCCTGTGCGGTGGCTCGATCACCGCGAAGGACTACGTGGGCTACTTTCTGAACGAGTACGGCGAGGAACTCGTCTTCGCCCAGCGTCGAGGGGAGAAGACGGCGCGCCTCTGGCACAGCGATGCGGATTGGCAGCTGTTCCGCGTCGGCGACCACTCGATCCGGGTCGGCGAGGTCATGGACGGGATGATCACTGTCAGCGGCCTGATTATCAACCAACCAGAGGCAACCTGGCTGTCTTCCTGCTTGGCGGCCTCTCGCCACCTGCGCCGGCGGTAGCCATGATGCCGGCAGGAGACAGCCCGGCAACGACGATGGCCCGGACCGCTGTGCGGTCCGGGCCATCTGCCGGCGGAGGATACGAGATTCGAACTCGTGAGGGGTTGCCCCCAACACGCTTTCCAACTGTTCGTCCGGCTGTCCGGGGACGGCCGTAAACGTCCTGACCTGCGGTTGAGCGGGTGGTTAGCAGGGCTCCGGACGTCCCTGGACGCGGGTGAATGCAACCAGAACTGCAACCAGGGCACTGGGCGCTCCATGTCAACCCAGGCCTCGGACGGCGGAGCTAGGAGGCGGGGCCCAGAAGTTCCGAAGGCTCGCATGTACATCTGCTACATTTGTGGCATGAGTGAACCGGTGATCGCATCCATGGCCGAGGTTCGCAGTCACCTGGCGGACGTCCTCGACCGGGCCCGTCGGGACGAGACCCCGACGATCATTACTCGGCGCGGCAAGCAGGAAGCCGTCGTGATCGACATCCTTGAGTACCAGCGTCTGAGCCGGCTGGCTGAGCAGGCCGAGGAGTCCTGGCTGAACCGGCTGGCCGACGAGGCGGAATCCGAAGGCACTGAAGGTTCGGTCTCGCTTGAAGAGATGGCCGCCCTGCTCCGCGCCCACCACGCCTGATCTCCGTGGGCTACGTGACGCGGTTCACCCCGCATGCGCAACGGGACATGCTCAAGATTCCGCGCCCTGACGCTCTGCGGATCCTCTATCGCCTGACCGAACTCCAGAAGGGGTTGGACGAGGGCGACACAACGGCCTTCGACATCAAAGCTCTTCAGGGACACAGCTCGCGGTGGCGTCTCAGGGTCGGCGACTACCGAGTCGTGTACACGATCGAGGACGGCCAGCTGATCGTGTGGGTGATGGCTGTCGGAAACCGCCGCGACGTGTACCGCAGCCTGTAGCTGCTGGGGCGCTACCTATCCACGACACTCGGGCCGGTGGGGCGCCACTGCCACTGGCGCCTCCTCCGCTCCGAGGCATGAGAGTTGGCCTCGAGACTACGGATGAGACTGTGAACCACGAAGGGCCCGGCCGCAGTGCGGTCGGGCCCTTCGTCTGCCCTGGCGGGCGGGTGCGGAGGATACGAGATTCGAACTCGTGAGGGGTTGCCCCCAACACGCTTTCCAAGCGTGCGCCCTAGGCCACTAGGCGAATCCTCCGTGGGAGAGCTTAGTACATGTTCAGGGGTGCTCGCGACCACCTATCCGCAGGTGGTCACGGGTGGCTGCCTGCGGATCGCGGAAGTGGGGTGGCGGTACAGGTGGGGTCGTGGATCCGCTACTCTGGTGCCAGCCCCTCGTGTGGCGTTATCTCTCTGAACCCCCCCAGGGCCGGAAGGCAGCAAGGGTAGGAGGGCTCTGGCGGGTGCACGAGGGGTCCTTGCGTTCCCGCGACCTGCGGGGCGGCGCGTTTGTCCGCCGCGCCCGATATCGTCGGTGGCGTGTCCCTAGCCCTGTACCGCCGCTACCGCCCGGAGACCTTCGCGGAGGTCATCGGGCAGGAGCACGTGACTGCTCCGCTCCAGCAGGCCCTGCGCAACAACAGGGTCAACCACGCCTATCTGTTCAGCGGCCCCCGAGGCTGTGGCAAGACGACCAGCGCGCGCATCCTGGCCCGCTGCCTCAACTGCGAGCAGGGCCCGACCCCCACCCCGTGCGGGGAGTGCCAGTCCTGCACCGACCTGGCCACCGGCGGCCCCGGCTCGATCGACGTGATCGAGATCGACGCGGCCTCGCACGGTGGTGTCGACGACGCCCGTGAGCTGCGCGAACGGGCGTTTTTCGCCCCGGTGCACAGCCGCTACAAGATCTTCATCCTGGACGAGGCCCACATGGTCACCTCGGCTGGCTTCAACGCGCTGCTGAAGGTGGTGGAGGAGCCGCCGGAGCACCTCAAGTTCATCTTCGCCACCACGGAGCCGGAGAAGGTGATCGGGACGATCCGTTCCCGCACCCACCACTACCCGTTCCGGCTGGTGCCGCCCGGCACCCTGCGCGACTACCTGGCCCAGGTCTGCGGCCGGGAGGGGATCCAGGTCGAGGACTCGGTCTTCCCGCTGGTGGTCCGGGCCGGGGCCGGTTCGGTGCGTGACTCGATGTCGGTGATGGACCAGCTGCTGGCCGGCGCCACCGAGGGCGGGGTGACCTACCAGATGGCCACCTCGCTGCTCGGGTACACCGACTCCGCGCTGCTGGACGAGGTGGTGGACGCCTTCGCCGCGCAGGACGGGGCGACGGTCTTCCAGGTGATCGACCGGGTGGTCGAGGGCGGGCACGACCCGCGCCGGTTCGTGACGGACCTGCTCGAGCGCCTGCGTGACCTGGTGATCCTCGCCACAGTGCCGGACGCGGGCGAGAAGGGCCTGCTGGACGCGCCCGCCGACCGGGTCGCGATCATGCAGGCGCAGGCGGACGGCTTCGGCGCCGCCGAGCTCAGCCGGGCCGCCGACATCGTCAACACCGGACTGACCGAGATGCGGGGGAACGCGGCCCCGCGCCTCCAGCTGGAGCTGATCTGCGCCCGGGTGATGTTGCCGGGTGCGTACAGCGACGAGCTGTCGCTGCAGGCCCGGCTGGACAAGCTGGAGCGACGGGCCGCGGCCGGCGCGCTGGCAGCGCCCGTGGGCGGATTCGCGCCCCCGGTGGCCCCCGTGCCCCCGGTGCAGATGCCCGGCGTCCAGGCCCAGGCTCCCGCTCCCGTGAGCACCCCGGCACCGGCACCGGCGACGGCACCGGCCGCACCGGTACCGGTACCGGCACCGGCACCGGAGAGCACGCCGGCGGCCCAGGCCCAGCCCGCCCAGGCCCCCGCACCCGCCCCCGGTGCCTGGCCGATCCCGCGCAGCTTCCCGCCCGCCGCCGGCGCCGGCCAGCAGGCCCAGCCGCCCCAGCCCGCGGCGGCGCCGCCCACCCCGGCCCCCGAGGCGGCCCCCGCCCCCGCCCCCACGCCCGCCGTGGCCCAGCCCGCGGCGGTGGCCCAGCCCCCGGCCGCGGGCCAGCCCTCCGCCGCCGCCCAGCAGGGCGCCGCGCAGATCCGCCAGATGTGGCCGCAGATCCTGGACGCGGTGAAGAACCGGCGCCGCTTCACCTGGATCCTGCTGAGCCAGAACGGGCAGGTGGCCGGTTTCGACGGCACCGTGCTCCAGGTGTCCTTCGTCAACGCGGGCGCCCGGGACAGCTTCGTCTCCAGCAACAGCGACGAGGTGCTGCGCCAGGCCCTGGCCGACGCGCTCGGGGTGGACTGGCGGGTGGAGTGCATCGTCGACCCGTCCGGCGGTTCCGCTGCGGGGCTGCCGTCCGCCCCGCCCGCCGGTGGCGGCTGGGGCGCCCCGGCGCCGTCCGCACCGCCCGCCCGCCCCGCGCAGGCCTTCCCGCCGGCGGCCGCACCGCCCCAGGCGCCCGCCCCCGCGCAGTCGGCCCCGCCGGCCCCCGCCGCGCCACTGGCCCAGCCCCCGCAACAGCAGGTGCAGCCGCCCTCCCAGCCCCGCCCCGTCCAGCCGCCGGCCCCGCAGCCGCAGGTGGCCCCGGAGGACGACGTACCGGAGGACGACGATCCGGATCTGACCGAGCAGGTGTTCTCGGGTCAGGAACTGATCATCCGTGAGCTGGGGGCGACCGTCCTGGAGGAGATCCACCACAACGGCTGATCGGGTGGCGCGTACGCTCGGAAGGGTGTCGTCGGCATCGGCGATGTTTACCGTGTACAGGCAGGAGAGAGCCGTGTTCCCTGGTGGTGGCCAGCCCAACATGCAGCAGCTGCTGAAGCAGGCGCAGAAGATGCAGGAGGAGCTGGGCAAGGCGCAGCGCGAGCTGGCCGAGGCGCAGGTGAGCGGCTCGGCGGGCGGCGGTCTGGTCGAGGCGACGGTGACCGGTGCCGGCGAGCTGGTGGCGCTGACGATCGCGCCCGCCGCGGTGGACCCGGAGGACACCGAGACCCTGGCCGACCTGGTGCTGGCCGCGGTCCGGGACGCCACCGCGGCGGCCCAGAAGCTGCAGGCCGAGCGGATGGGTCCGCTGACCCAGGGCCTGGGCGGCGGCGCGGGGATCCCGGGTCTGCCGTTCTGACCTGGTTCTCCCGGGGCCCCGGTGGGTCCGGGGATGTGTGATTTATGCGGTGGTCGGGCGTCGGACGGTGTGTCCGACGCCCGATTCGTTGGATGATGGCACCGGAGCACCCGGCGCCGGGGCAGCAGGCCCCGGAGCGGTGCCCGGCCGACGGAAGGCGCGGAGTTGTACGAGGGCGTGGTTCAGGACCTGATCGACGAACTGGGCAGGCTGCCCGGCGTCGGGCCCAAGAGCGCGCAGCGGATCGCCTTCCACATCCTGCAGGCCGACCCGGTCGACGTCCGCCGGCTGGCGTTCGCGTTGCAGCAGGTCAAGGAGAAGGTCCGGTTCTGCGTGGTCTGCGGCAATGTCGCGGAGGCCGAGCAGTGCCGGGTCTGCCTGGACCCGCGGCGCGATCTCGCGGTGATCTGCGTGGTCGAGGAGCCGAAGGACGTGGTGGCGATCGAACGCACCCGGGAGTTCCGGGGCCGCTACCACGTGCTCGGCGGGGCGATCAGCCCGATCGAAGGGGTCGGACCGGACGATCTGCGGATCCGCGAGCTGATGACGAGGCTCGCGGACGGCACGGTCACCGAGCTGATCCTGGCCACCGACCCCAACCTGGAGGGGGAGGCGACCGCCACCTACCTGGCCCGGCTCTGCAAGCCGATGGGCCTGAAGGTGACCCGGCTGGCGAGCGGCCTGCCCGTCGGCGGGGATTTGGAGTACGCCGACGAGGTCACCCTCGGCCGGGCCTTCGAAGGGAGACGACTGCTCGATGTCTGACGTAACCCACAGCCTCACCCATACCGACGAGCCGGACGACTTCGCCGTCCAGATCGCCGACTCGGTGGAGAGCTTCGTGCTGGCGGTCTCCGAGGTCGCCAAGGGCGACGAGCCGGGCAGCGCGGTGTCGCTGCTCCTGCTGGAGGTCTCCCAGCTGCTGCTGGCCGGCGGAAGGCTGGGGGCGATCGAGGACGTGCTGCCCGAGGACCGCTTCGAGCCGGACACCGGCCCGGAGCCGGACGGCGTCGAGCTGCGCGAGCGGCTCGCCGAGCTGCTGGCGCCGATCGACGTGTACCACGAGGTCTTCGACCCGTACGGCCCGCCGGAGAAGCCGAGCGCCTTCCGGATCTCCGACGACCTGGCCGGGGTGGTGGCCGAGCTGCAGCACGGGCTGACCCACTACCGCGAGGGCCGGATCAGCGAGGCGCTCTGGTGGTGGCAGTTCTCGTACCTGTCGAACTGGGGCTCCACCTGCACCGCCGTGCTGCGCGCGCTGCAGTCGCTGATCGCGCACGTCCGGCTGGACAGTCCGATCGGGGCGGCGGCGGACGGTGCGGACACCGACGACGACGGGCTCACCGACGAGCAGCTGGAGCAGCAGGCCGGCGACCTGATGGCGGCCGAGCTCGGCCTCTGACCGGCGGCGGGTTGACCACGGCCCAGGGCCGCCGGCCCGATGGCCGGCGCCGGCTGCTGCGCGGGAAAATGTGACGCAGACATCAGCGATTGCCGGAGCGGTGAAATCCCGGGGTCCGGCCGCCGGTGGCCCGGCGATTCTCCGGGCCGCCGGCGCTTCCTCCGCAGACCTGCCGGTCGGGCCGGAGCACGGCTGCCCACCAGGCGATACCGGCGTCTCATCATATGGAATGAGGCGGATCGGCCTGGCCCGCTCGATAGACTGACGCGGACCGCACCACCCCTCTCCCCGGGGGGTGAGGGGGCCACCAACCCCCCGAATCCGACTCAAGTCGAGGAGCGCACGTGGGCCTTGTCGTGCAGAAGTACGGCGGCTCATCCGTTGCGGATGCCGAGGGCATCAAGCGCGTGGCCCGTCGGATCGTCGACACCAGGAAGGCCGGCCATGAGGTCGTCGTCGTGGTGTCCGCGATGGGCGACACGACGGACGAGCTCATCGAACTCGCGGAACAGGTGACCCCTCTTCCGTCCGGCCGTGAGTTCGACATGCTGCTGACCGCTGGAGAGCGGATCTCCATGGCCCTGCTGGCCATGGCGATCAAGACGCTGGGCCACGAGGCGCAGTCCTTCACCGGAAGCCAGGCCGGTGTCATCACCGACTCCACGCACAACCGGGCGCGCATCATCGATGTCACGCCGGGCCGGATCCGCAACGCCCTGGACGAGGGCAACATCGCGATCGTGGCCGGGTTCCAGGGCGTCTCCCAGGTCAGCAAGGACATCACCACGCTCGGCCGGGGCGGTTCGGACACCACCGCCGTGGCGCTCGCCGCCGCGCTGGGCGCCGAGGTCTGCGAGATCTACACCGACGTGGACGGCGTGTTCACCGCCGATCCGCGGGTGGTGAAGAAGGCCCGCAAGATCGACTGGATCGGCTTCGAGGACATGCTGGAGCTGGCCTCGTCCGGCTCCAAGGTGCTTCTGGACCGCTGTGTGGAGTACGCGCGGCGCTACAACATCCCGATTCACGTACGCTCGTCCTTCTCCGGTCTGCCGGGGACCATCGTCAGCGGTACCAACCCGAACAAGCCCGAAGGGGGCGAGATGGAGCAGGCCATCATCTCCGGAGTCGCCCACGACACGTCCGAGGCGAAGATCACCGTCGTCGGCGTGCCGGACAAGCCGGGCGAGGCGGCCCGCATCTTCCGCGCCATCGCGGACGCCGAGGTCAACATCGACATGGTGGTGCAGAACGTCTCCACCGCGTCCACCGGCCTCACCGACATCTCCTTCACCCTGCCCAAGACCGACGGCCAGAAGGCCATCGACGCCCTGGGCCGGGTCAAGGAGGGCATCGGCTACGAGTCGCTGCGCTACGACGACGCGATCGGCAAGCTCTCCCTGGTCGGCGCCGGCATGCGCTCCAACCCGGGTGTGACGGCGACCTTCTTCGAGGCGCTCTCCGAGGCCGGGGTCAACATCGAGCTGATCTCCACCTCGGAGATCCGGATCTCGGTGGTCACCCGGTCCGAGGACGTGCCGGAGGCGGTCCGCGCCGTGCACAGCGCCTTCGGCCTGGACAGCGAGACCGACGAGGCCGTGGTCTACGGCGGCACCGGGCGCTGACCCGGCCGATCCCGCACGGTCCGTACGGCCGGCCGCCTCCGGGCGGCCGGCCGTACGCCGTTCCCGGCACGCCGTTCCCGGCCCGAACCGCGCGAGCCGCCGAGGCCGGAACCGCTCCGCCAGGCCCGGCTCCGCCCCGCGCGCACCCTGCGCGCACCTCCTGCCCACCCCGCGCCCACCCCACGTCCACCCCGTCCCGGTCGGCGGGCGCGATCCCGGACGATGGGTCAGAATCCCTTCCCAGAACCCTGGAGCGGAATTCCGGCCGTACGGAAGAATGCTTCCGGGGTCAGGGCAACCATGACAGGGGTTCGAGTGTCCAAGAGGCGTGGCGAATGCAATGGGGGCAGTGGGCGTGGCGACACTGCCGGTGATGACGCTGCCGGGGGCGGCCCGGCGGCCGGCCGATAGCGCCGTGGCAGCTGCCGCGGCGGCATCGGGCGCGGCCGGGGCCAGCGTCGACCAGCTGACCGAGACCTACCGGGCCCACTACCGGTCCCTGCTGCGCCTGGCCGCCCTGCTGCTGGACGACCTGTCCTCCTGCGAGGACGTGGTGCAGGAGGCCTTCATCCGGGTGCACGCGGCCCGGCGGCGGGTGCGCGAGCCGGAGAAGACCCTCGCCTACCTGCGGCAGACCGTGGTGAACCTCTCCCGGTCGACGCTGCGACGACGGATCCTCGGCATGCGGCTGCTGCCCAAGCCGATGCCTGACATGGCCAGTGCAGAAGAGGGCGCCTACGATGCGCTGGAGCGCGATCGCCTTCGGGCCGCGCTCCGGGGGTTGCAACGCCGTCAGCGGGAGGTACTGGTGCTGCGCTACTACGCGGATCTGACCGAGGCTCAGGCAGCGGAAGTGCTCGGGATCTCCGTGGGTTCGGTCAAGGCCTACGGCTCGCGCGGCCTGACCGCGCTGCGGGTCGTGATGGACACCAGCGATGACTGACCTGCACGGTCGCCGGGACGGCGATCCGACGAGTGGTCAGCCCGGTGAGGGCACCCCGCAGGAGCGTCTGCTGAGAGCGATGCTGCACCGGGCGGTCGCCGAGGTGGAACCGGACTCGGCGGCGCTGCCCCGGATCCGGGTCGGTGTGCCGCGCCGGCGGGTCCGCTACCGCAACACCTGGACGGGCGCGGCCGCCGCCGTGCTGATGGCCGCCGCAGCCGTCCCGGCCATCCAGGGCATCGGACCGCTCGGCCTGTCCGGCGGCCCGGGCGGGGACGCGGCCCACACCCCGATCCACCCGGGCGGCAGCCCGACCGGCCCGAACCGGGACGCCCTGCACAGCGCGGTGGCGGGCCGCCCCGCCGACAGCGCGACCGGGGCGAGCCTGCCCGCCGACCCCGGCACGGCGGCCCCGAGCCCCACCGCGGGCAGCGGCTCCGCCAGCCCGTCCGCCCCGGCCCAGACCCCCTGGTGCGCCCCGGCCGACCTCGGGCAGTCGGCATCCCGGCTGGAGACCGCCGACGCCGCCGGCAAGGTCTACGGCTGGTTCGCGCTGCGCAACACCTCCGGCGCCAGCTGCCGGGTGCCGGACGGCGGCGTCCTCAGGGTCACCACCGCCGTCGGCAGCGAGCCCGGGAGCGTCAAGGTGCTGCCGCACCGCGCGGGCGACGCGGCGGCCGCCCTTCCCGCCCCGCCGGCCCAGCCGCAGGAGGTGCTGCTCGCACCGGGCGCCTGGTACCGGGTCCGGTTCGGCTGGGTGCCCGGCTCGGGCTGTACGACGCCGGGAGCCGGGCCGAGCAGCCAGGCGGTGCCGGCCGTCCGCGCCGGCCTGGTCGAACCCGCCACCGCCGTCCCGAACGCGGCGGAGCCGGGCGACGGCAGCAGCCCCAGCCCGTCCGCCCCGGCCAGCCCCACCCCGAGTCCCAGCCCGTCGCCGAGCGGCCCGGAGCCCGTCCTCACCCTGGCGTACGCCCCGCAGGCGGCCGCACCCCAGGTCGCCGAGCTGGCGCTGCGCGGCTCCTGCGGCGGGACGGTCCACCAGTCGCTGCCCGAGCCGTTCGGCACTGCCGACCAGCCCTCGGCGCCGGCCGGGGGCTGACGCGGCTCGCCCGAGCCGGCGGGGCGGGCGCGACCCGGCGGCGGGAGCGGGGTGAGGACTGGTTACGGTGGGGGGTGTGTACCGGTTTCTCCTGACCCCGCGCTGGCTCGGCGGCACCGCTGTCGGCCTGGTCGCCATCGTGGTCTGCCTGCTGCTCGGCTCCTGGCAGCTCGGGCGGTTCGAGGACCGGCTCGGCACCCACCGCACCCTGGCCGGTGCCACGGCCACCGCCGGCGCCCCGGTGGCGCCGCTGGACTCCGTGCTCGCCGGCCCGCAGGCCAGGGTGAGCACCGACACGGTCGGCCGGCCGGTCCGGGTGGCCGGCGAGTACGACACCGCCCACCAGCTGCTGGTGCCCAACCGCACCGTCGACGGCCGGTCGGGCTACTACGTGCTGACCCCGCTGCGCACGCCGGACGGCCGGGCCGTCGCGGTGGTCCGCGGCTGGGCCGCCGGCGCACCCGGCGCCGCGCCGGCCGTGCCGGCGGCACCCGGCGGCCCGGTCGGCGTGACCGGCCGGCTGCAGGCGCCGGAGAACGCCGGCAGCGGCGGCGCGGTGGCCGGCGGCCTGCCCGCCGGGCAGCTCGGCACGATCGGCCCGGCCACGCTGCTCAACCTGCTGCCCTACCCCGTGTACGACGGCTGGCTGGCCGCCGACGAGCCGCCGGCCGGGCTGACCGCGGTGCCGACCGTGCAGCCGCAGGGCGGCGAGGGGCTGAGCCTGCGGGCGTTCCAGAACCTCGGCTACACCCTGGAGTGGTTCGTCTTCGCCGGCTTCGTGGTCTTCATGTGGTACCGCCTGATCCGCCGCGAGGCGGAGGCGGCCGAGGACCGGGCCCTCGGCCTGGACCCGGCCCTGTGACCCCGCCGCCGTTACTTGCTGGGGCTCGGCCACCCGAAGGACGGGGTGGGCGTCGGGGCCTTCCCGCAGCCGCCACCGTCGTCGTCGCTGCCGCTGCGCGAGCTGGTGTGGTGGTGCACCGTCCTGGTCTTGGAGCTCTTCGACGAGCTCTTGCTCCCGCTGCTCTTGCTCCCGCCGCTCCCGCTCTTGCCGCTCTTGGCCAGCGCGAGTTCGGGCGCGGCCAGTGCCTGCGCGCAGTCGGAGTAGTCGTCGGAGGCGCAGCCGCTCGCGGTCAGCAGCACGGTGAGCACCACGGCCACCGCCAGCGCGGCGCCGCCCCGGCCGGGCCGGGTCATCCGAGCTCCCCGAGGTGGCGGCGGACGAAGTCGATCTCCAGTCGGAGCTGCCTGATCCGCTCCTCCACCACCAGCGAGCCGTGCCCGGCGTCGAACCGGTACACCTCGTGCACCTTGCCCAGCTCGCCGAGCCGCTGCACGTAGTTGTCGATCTGCCGGATCGGGCAGCGGGGGTCGTTCACCCCGGCGCTGATGTACACCGGTGCCTGCACCTGCTCGACGTAGCTGAGCGGCGAGGAGGCGTGCCAGCGGTCCGGGACCTCTTCCGGGGTGCCGCCGAAGAGCGTCCGGTCCAGCGACTTGAGCGCCTCCATCTCGTCCGCGTACGCGGTCAGGTAGTCCGCGACCGGGACGGCGGCCAGGCCGAGCGTCCAGTGCTCCGGCTGCACGCCGAGCCCCAGCAGGGTCAGGTAGCCGCCCCAGGAGCCGCCGGAGAGCACCAGCCGCTTCGGGTCGGACAGCCCGGAGGCCACCGCCCAGTCGCGGACCGCGTCGATGTCCTCCAGCTCGATCAGGCCGACCCGCTCGCGCAGCGCGTCCGTCCAGGCCTGCCCGTAGCCGGTGGAGCCGCGGTAGTTGACCCGGACGACCGCGAAGCCGTGGTCCAGCCAGGCGGCCGGACCGGCGGCGAAGGAGTCGCTGTCGTGGTGGGTCGGCCCGCCGTGCACCTCGAAGACGGTCGGGAACGGGCCCACCCCGTCCGGGCGCTGGACCAGTGCGTGCACCCGGCCGCCCGGCCCGTCCACCCAGACGTCCTCGACCGGCACCGAGCCCGGCGGCACCGGGCCGGGGGCGCGCAGCACCACGGCGCCCGAGGTGGAGCGGACGGCCGAGGGCTCGGCCGCCGAGGACCACAGGAACTCGACCGTGCCGTCCGGCCGGGCCGTGGCCCCGGCGACCGTGCCGCGCGGGGTGTCCAGCCGGGTCAGCCGCCCGTCCGCCAGCTCGTAGGAGAACAGCTCGCTGCGGGCCTCGTACTCGTGCTCGATCAGCAGGGCCCGCGCGCCCGGCCGCCACTGGGCTGAGAGGTCGCCGGGGAACTCCCGGCCCTGCTCGTCGCGGAGCACCAGCTCGGTCTCGGTGCCGTCGGTGAGGTCGTAGACCACCGGCTCCCAGCGGCCGCGGCGCTGGTGCGCGACCAGCAGCCGGGTGTCGCCCTGCGCCGGGGCGAAGCCCAGGCAGGCCAGCCCGCGCGGATCGGGCCGCCCGGTGGCCTCGTCCAACTCGGCGACGGTCGCACCGTCCGCGGTGCGGATCACCCGGATCGCGGCGTGCATCGCGTCGCCGTGCTCGGTGTGCTCGACGGCCAGCAGCGCGCTGTCGTAGGAGAGGTCGCCGATGCCGCCGTACTCGGCGTGCCGGTAGATCACCTCGGCCGTCGCGGAGCCGGGCCGGCGCAGGTACACCTCGGTGCCCTCCTCCTCCCCGGAGGTGCCGACCACCACGGTGCCGTCCCGGCCCAGGGCCAGGCCGGTCGAGTACGCGGCGCGCACGCCGGGCACGGCCTCCTCGTCCGGGCCGCCGCCGAAGGGCTGGCGGCGCCAGACACCGAGCTCGTCGCCGTCGGTGTCGTCGAACCACCAGATCCACTCGCCGTCGGGGCTCAGCTCGGCGTCGGTGGTGCCGTTCGGCCGGTCGGTCGCCCGGCGGTGGCTGTCGGCGGCCCGGTCCCAGGCGTACACCTCGTAGGTCCCGGTGGCGTTCGACACGTACAGCGCGCGTTCGGGGGCGTCCTCGGCCCAGTCCGGCAGTGACACCCGCGCCGCCCGGAACCGCTGCTCCCACGCCGGTACGGCGCTCGTCTCCTCGCTCATGGCCCCATCCAACCCGATCGGCGGCGGGTAGCGGAACGCCGCGGGACGCCACGGCCGCCGGACACGCGGCCGCCGCAGGCCTGACGAGCCGTCGCCGGCCCGCCGGGTTATCAATGAATGCCACCAAACCAGGACAAATGGAGTGCATTCATGGCCGTCGCCCTGTCGAACCGTGACCATCCGACGCTCACCGTCGCCGCCTCCGGCCTGGTCGCCGAGGTGGAGGCCTACCTGGCCTCGCTGCCCGGCCCGGCCCGGCCGCTCCAGCCGTACGTCTGCCCGCTGGGCAGCACCCTGCTGCCGTGGTACGCGGGGTACCCGCTGCCCCGCCGGACCGTGCTGGACCGGCTGGCCCGCCGCCCGGCCCGCCCGGTCGAGGTCACCGTGGCCGGCCACCTGCGGCTCACCACCCGCTACCTGACCGCCTTCGGCTGGCTCCAGGGCGCGATGTGGGACCGCGAGGGCCGGGTCTGCCTGCTCGGCGCCCAGGCCGCCGTCCTCGCGCACGGCTACGGCACCCCGTACACCGCCCGCCGCGCGCGCACCCAGGTGATGGAGGTCCTGCACGCCACCGGGCGGCCGGTCAGCTCGCCGGACGCCTACAACGACGCCGCCGGCACCACGCAGGCGGACGTGCACCGGCTGCTCGACCACGCGGCGGCCCGGGCCGCGAGCCTGGGCATCTGACGGCCGATCGGGCCACCCGTCCGGCGGAGTGTGTCACGACAGGGCCCGTCCTGACGGTACGTATGGTCGGAAAAACCACAGAGATGAGCGCCGGCCGGGGGGTCGGTGCCGCAGCCGTCCGGGAGAGCGCATGTCCGTCCCGCACCCCCCGCCCGCCAGCGCCACCGCGAGCAGCGGCACCGGAGCACTCTGGCGCCTCGGTTCCTGGTGCGCCCGGCACTGGCTGGTCGTCCTGCTGATCTGGCTGGTCGCCCTCGGCGGCCTCCAGGCGGTCAACCGGCTGTTCGGCGGAGAGTACTCGGACGACTTCGCGCTCCCCGGCTCGCAGTCCAGCATCGGCCAGAACGTCCTCCAGGACCACGACCCCTCGATCGGCGGCTACAGCTCCCCGGTGGTGCTGAACGACGCCCAGCCGCTCAGCACCTTCCAGAGCCAGATCGCGCAGGTGGTCACCGCGCTGCAGCAGCTGCCGCACGTGACCTCGGTGCAGAACCCGCTCGCCGTGCCCTCCCAGCCGACCGGCCCGCTGTCCGCGAACGGGCAGACCGGCTTCATCACGATCCGCTTCGACTCCAACCCCAGCACCCTCGGCGACCCGTACCTGACCGGGGTCGACGACGCGGTCGCCCCGTTGCGGGCGGTCGGCGTGGAGGTGGAGTACGGCGGCTCGCTGGGCGAACTGGCCCGGCCCGCGCCGGACGACCGGACCAGTGAGGCGATCGGCTTCGGGGTGGCGATCCTGGTCCTGCTGATCGGCTTCGGCAGCGTGATCGCGGCCGGCCTGCCCCTGGTCACCGCGCTGATCGGGGTGATCGTCGGGCTGGCCTGCCTCGGCCTGCTGGCGGCCGCGGCCACCTTCGCCACCGTCTCGCCGACCCTGGCCACCATGATCGGACTGGGGGTGGGCATCGACTACGCC
Source organism: Kitasatospora sp. NPDC049258 (assembly GCF_040678895.1). Classification (NCBI taxonomy): domain Bacteria; kingdom Bacillati; phylum Actinomycetota; class Actinomycetes; order Kitasatosporales; family Streptomycetaceae; genus Kitasatospora; species Kitasatospora sp. NPDC049258. Next base: position 41,601 of record NZ_JBFAQT010000036.1, on the reverse strand, counting down.
CTCTTCCTGATCACCCGTCACCGCCAGGACCTGATGGACGGCATGGATCCGATCGCCTCGGCCGGCCGCGCCGTGTCCACCAGCGGCCGGGCGGTGCTGGTCTCCGGCTGCACGGTGATCGTGGCGCTCACCGGCCTCTCGGCCTCCGGCGTCACCTTCATCACCAAGCTCGGCGTCGCGGCCGCCGTGACCGTGGTCTCCGCGGTGCTGGGCGCGCTCACCCTGCTGCCGGCCCTGCTCGGCCTGATCGGGCCCCGGATCGACCGCTTCCGGGTGCGCACCCCCATCGCCGAGTCCTCGGCCGCCCCGGGGGAGGAGGCCCAGGGCTTCTGGCACCGGTACGCCCGGCGGGTCGAGTTCCGGCCCTGGACGTTCCTGATCGGCGGCGTGGTGGTGATCGGCGTGCTGGCCATCCCGCTGTTCTCGATCCAGCTCGGCCACATCGACGACGGCGCCGACCCGATCACCTTCACCGACCGCCGCGCCTTCGACCTGATGACCGACGCCTTCGGGCCGGGCTCCAACGGCCCGCTGACCGTGGTGATCGACCAGAGCTCGGTGGCCGCCGGCGACCGCGCCGCCCAGGCCGGCACCGTCCAGCAGGCGCTCACCGGCCTGCCGGGCGCCTCCAGCGTCACGCCGCTCCAGCAGACCCCGGACGGCGAGGTGCTGTTCGGCACGGTCTACTCCTCGACCGTGCCGCAGGACGAGAACACCACCCATCTGGTCAACCAGCTGAAGGACACCGTCCTGCCGGACGCCCTGGCGGGCACACCGGCCACGGGCTACGTCACCGGCAGCACGGCCGGGCAGGTCGACTTCCTCGACATCGTCTCCGAACGGCTCCCGGTGATCATCGCGGTGGTGGTCGGGCTGGCCTTCCTGATCATCCTGCTGGTCTTCCGCGGCCCCCTGGTCGCGCTCAAGGCGGCCGTGCTCAACCTGCTGTCGATCTCCGCCTCCTACGGCGTGGTGGTGGCGGTCTTCCAGTGGGGCTGGGGCGGCCCGGCCCTGGGCGTCAACGGCACGGTGCCGATCGAGAGCTACGTGCCGATGATGATGTTCGCGATCGTCTTCGGCCTGAGCATGGACTACGAGATCTTCCTGCTCTCCCGGGTGCACGAGGCCTGGACCAGGACGGGGGACAGCAGGGCCAGCGTCGCGCACGCGCTGGAGATCACCGCCCGGGTGATCAGCTGCGCCGCACTCATCATGTTCTCCGTGTTCGCGGCCTTCATCCTCAGCGACAACATCGTCATCAAGATGCTCGGCCTGGGCCTCGCGGTCAGCGTGCTGATCGACGCCACCGTGGTCCGCCTGCTGCTCGTCCCGGCCGTGATGACGCTGCTCGGCACGTGGGCCTGGTGGACGCCGCGCTGGCTCGACCGGGTGCTGCCGCACCTCAACCCCGAGGGCTGACCGCCCGCTCCAGCCTCCCCGGGCCCGCTCCAGCCTCCCCGTGCCCGCGCCCGGCCCACCCGTGCCCGCACCCCGAAAGGCCGCACCGTGACCGCACCCGCTCCGACCGAGGCCGGCCCGGCCTCCGACCGCCGCTGGCAGGCCCTCTCGGTGTGCCTGCTGGCCGGCTCCATGACGCTGCTCGACATCAGCATCGTCAACGTCGCACTGCCGTCCGTGCGGACCGGCCTGCGGATGTCGGACAGCGGCCTGCAATGGGTGCTCTCCGGCTACGCGCTGGCCTTCGGCCTGGTGCTGGTCCCGGCCGGGCGGCTCGGGGACGCCCGCAGCCGCCGCGCGGTCTTCATGACCGGGCTGGCCCTGTTCACCGCCGCCAGCGCGGTGGCCGGGGCGGCGCAGAACGAGGGCTGGCTGGTGGGCGCCCGGCTGGTGCAGGGCCTGGCGGGCGGTGTGCTCGTCCCGCAGATCTCCGGCTTCATCCAGCAGCTCTTCAGCGGCCAGGAGCGCGGCCGGGCGTTCGGGATGCTGGGCACCACGATCGGCGTCTCCACCGCCGTCGGCCCGCTGCTGGGCGGCCTGCTGATCGAGGCGTTCGGGGCCGCCGAGGGCTGGCGCTGGGTCTTCTACGTCAACCTGCCGATCGGCCTGGTCGCGCTGCCGGCCGCCTACCGCCTGCTGCCCGGGAAGGCCGCCGACCCGAGCCCCGCACCCGGCCCGCACCGCCGGGGCGACTTCGACCCGGTCGGCGTCCTGCTGCTCGGCGCCGGCACCCTGCTCCTGCTGCTGCCCTTCGTGGAGCAGCAGTGGCAGGGCGACGCCAAGTGGCTGCTGCTGATCGGGGCCGCCGTGCTGCTGGCGGCCTTCGCCGGCTGGGAGCTGCACTACGGCCGCAGCCACGAGCCGGTGGTGCGGATGAGCCTGTTCCGGGCCCGCTCGTACTCGCTCGGCGTGCTGCTCTCGCTGGTCTACTTCGCCGGATTCACCGCGATCTTCTTCGTGTTCAGCCTCTACCTGCAGAGCGGCCGGCACTACAGCGCCCTGCTGGCCGGCCTGGCGATCACCCCGTTCGCCCTCGGTTCGGCGGTGGCTGCCACGGTCGGCGGCCGGGTGGTGCACCGGTTCGGGCAGCTGGTGGTGACCTCGGGGCTGGTGCTGGTGGTGGCGGGCCTGTCCGCGGCGGCGCTGGCGGTCCACCTGTGGTCCGGGCGCGAGGTCGGCTGGGCGACCGCCGCGCCGCTGCTGCTGGCCGGTGTGGGCAGCGGCCTGGTCGTCTCGCCGAACCAGACCCTGACGCTCAGCCGGGTGCCGGTGGCCCGGGCCGGCAGCGCGGGCGGCGTCCTGCAGACCGCGCAGCGGATCGGCTCCGCGGTCGGCATCGCGGCCGTGGGCTCGGTGTTCTTCTCCCAGGTGGGCGCCCACCCGGGCGACTGGGCCGGGGCCTTCCAGCGGGGCCTGCTGGTCGCCCTCGGCTTCGTGGTGCTGGCCCTGCTGGTGACGCTGGTGGACGGGGCGGCAGGCCGGGCGCGCCGGGCCCGGGCCGAGGCCGCCGAGCCCGACCGGGCCGGCAGCCTGAGCGGCGACGAGCGCTGAGCCTGCGGCGGGCACCGAGTCGGCGGCGGGCACTGAGTCCAGCGCCCGCCGCCGGCTCCGCGCGGCTCAGCCCGCCGGGTGCAGCACCGCCCGCAGCACCTCGTCCAGCACCGTCTCCGGCTCGCCCGTCGGCCCCTCCCCACCCGACCGCCAGGCCACGAACCCGTCCGGGCGCACCAGCACCGCGCCGTCGGCCGTGCTGCCGTACGCCTGCGCCCACTCCGACCCGGGCTCCGGCGCCAGCTCGTGCTCCGGCCCGGTACCGATCCGGTACGCCGCCAGCGGGACGCCGGTGCGCGCGGTGATCCGCTCCGCGGCGGCCTTCCAGGCCGCGCCCTCGGGCCCGGCGAGGAGCACCAGGGAGTCCTCGAACAGGTCGAGGGTGGAGATCCGGACCCCGGCCCGGCGCACCCAAAGGTGCGGCGCCCGGGTGCCGGGGTCGCCGGTCGCGGCGAAGCCGTCCGGCACCGGCGACAGCTCGGGGTCCGTCCCCACCACGGCGCCCACCGGGTAGCGGTAGCCGAGCGCGACCGCCAGCACGTTCTTCTGCCGGCCCGCGCCCGGCACCGCGTCGTAGCCCGGGTGCCGGTGCTCGGCGGACCGGGCCGAGGCCCGGGCCCCGGTCGCCCGGGCCACCGGCTGCCGCTCCTGACCGTAGGTCTCCAGCAGACCGGGCCCGGCCCAGCCGCCCAGCACGGCGGCCAGCTTCCAGGCCAGGTTGTGCGCGTCCTGGATACCGGTGTTCGAGCCGAACGCGCCGGTGGGGGACATCTCGTGGGCGGAGTCGCCGGCCAGGAACACCCGCCCGTCGCGGTACCTCCGGGCCACCCGCTCGGCGGCGTGCCAGGGCGCCTTCCCGGTGATCTCGATCTCCATGTCCGGTGCGCCGACGGCGGCCCGGATGTGCCGCACGCAGCGCTCGTCGGTGAAGTCCTCCAACGGCTCGCCGTGCTCGGGGTGCCAGGGGGCGTGGAAGACCCACTGCTCCTGGTTGTCGACCGGCAGCAGGGCCCCGTCGCCCTGCGGGTTGGTCAGGTAGCAGGCGATGAAGCGGCGCTCGCCCACCACGTCCGCCAGCCGCTTGGCGCGGAAGGTGATGCTGACGTTGTGGAACAGGTCGCCGGGGCCGTCCTGGCCGATGCCCAGCCGCTCCCGCACCGGGCTGCGCGGGCCGTCGGCGGCGATCAGGTAGTCGGCGCGCACGGTGCGCAGCTCGTCGGTCTCCCGGTCGCGCAGCACCGCCGTGACGCCGTCCGCGTCCTGCTCGAACTCCACCAGCTCGGTGCCGAACCGCAGGTCGCCGCCGAGCGCCCGGGCGTGCTTGAGCAGCACCGGCTCCAGGTCGTTCTGGCTGCACAGGCACCACCCGGTCGGGCTGAACCGGGCCAGCGCGCCACCCGGGTCGATCTCCTTGAACAGCCACTCCTGGTCGGCCCCGGTGAGCGTGTCGGCCTGCAGGATCCCGTGGTTCTCGGCCAGCACCGAGGCCGCCTCGCGGATCGCCTGCTCCACGCCCGCGGCGCGGAACAGCTCCATCGTCCGGACGTTGTTGCCGCGGCCGCGCGGGTGGTGCGAGGTGCCGGCGTGCTTCTCGACCAGCAGGTGTCCGACACCGAGGCGGCCGAGGAACAGTGAGGCGGACAGCCCCACCAGCGAGCCGCCCACGATGAGGACCGGCACCCGGTCGCTGACCTTCGAATTCATCGATTGCTCCAGATCTCTACGGGACCTTGCGGGGGACACGGAGGCCTGCCAGCGGCTGGGTGCCGACGTCTTCAGAGCCCAGGTACAGACTCCGGCGCCGACGGCCCGCACGCTCGGTGAGGGATGTCATGTCCGTGGTTTTCGCTCGGATGGCTTCCAGCCCTCGCGCCGCCGCCGACGGCGCCCCACGATCGAGCTCAGGCCTGAAGGTCGGCGACCCGGCGGTCTCGGGCGCCCGGGCGGCCACCTGACCGGACGTCCGACCGACGTCACGTCAGATCACCGCGGCGGCGCCGGGCGCACGCCGTCCGAGCGGCTCCGTCCGGCCCCGAGGCCGGGCGCGCACCGCCACCCGCCAGGCGCACCGGGCCGCGACGGCCGCCCGTCCCTCCCAAGGAGAAAGTGGATCATGACGACCCTGACCGAACCCGTATCGCGGCCCCAGCCCCTCACCACCTCGCGGCTTCGCGTGGTGCTGTTCTGCGACATCATGGACGGCACCCAGCAGCGCTTCCTCGACGCCTACGAGCAGCTCCGCCACCAGGTGGCCGCCGTACCCGGGCACGTCAGCGACCAGCTCTGCCAGTCGATCGAGGACCCCTCGCAGTGGCTGATCACCAGCGAGTGGGAGAGCGCCCAGCCGTTCCTGGCCTGGGTGGACAGCGAGGCCCACCGCGAGATGGTCAAGCCGCTGCACGGCTGCGTCCGCGACACCCGCTCGCTGCGCTACAACATCATGCGGGAGACCGCGGGCGACCGGACCTTCGACGGGCCCGCACCGGTCACCGACGGCACCGTCCGGCACGCGCTGACCTTCACCGTGAAGCCGGGCAGCGAGCGGGCCGTGGCCCAGATCCTCGCGGGCTACCGCTCGCCGGCCGCCCGGGTGGACGACCACACCCGGCTGCTGCGGACCTCGCTCTTCATGCGCGGCAACCGGGTGGTGCGGGCCGTCGAGGTGGCCGGCGACCTCGGCGCCGCGCTGCGCCACGTGGCGATGCAGCCCGAGGTCCGCGCGGTCGAGGAGGCCATCAACCCGCACCTGGAGGAGGCCCGCGACCTCGACAACCCGGAGTCCGCGCGGTCCTTCTTCATGCGCGCGGCGCTGCCCGCGGTGCACCACGTCGCGGCCCAGGAGCGGCCGTCCGGCCAGGTCACCCGGTACGCGCTGGCCTACCCGGTGCGCGGCGGCTGCGGCGCCGCGGTGGCCGGCCTGCTGGCCCGCCAGGACCAGCTGGCGGTGGCCGAGCCGGGCGGCGCGCTGGTGGCCGCGACCCTGTTCCAGCGCGAGGACCTGGTGGTCCGGGTGGTCGACCTGCTGGAGCCCCCGGAGTCGGTGCCCGCCCTGGCGCTCGGGGTGGACGGCCCGCGGGTCGCGGGCGTGCTCGCCCGGCTGGTCGAGCTGGAGGGCCACGACCTGAACGACGGCGCGGGGCTGGTCGCCTTCCTCGGCGAGTGCCGGATGGACCTGGTCACCGACCGCAGCTCGAAGGACGCCTGATCCGACCCGCCAGCACGTGCTCCGACCGGCCGCCGGCCGGTCAGGGGCCTTTCCAGCCAGTCATCTTGGAGGTAGCACCATGACCACGCAGTTCCCACGCATCGTGCACGTCGACGAGGCCGAGCCGAACCGCCGACGCGGCGGCGACCTGCGCGCCATGCTCACCCCGACCACCGTGGGCGCCACCAGCGGGTTCATGGGCCTGGCCATCGTCCAACCGGGAGACCGGATCGGCGAGCACTACCACCCGTACTCCGAGGAGTTCGTCTACGTCGTCTGCGGCGACCTGGAGGTGGACCTCGACGGGGTCGCGCACCCGCTGCGCCCCGAGCAGGGGCTCATGATCCCGATCAACATGAAGCACCGCTTCCGCAACGTCGGCGACACCGAGGCCCGGATGGTCTTCCACCTCGGGCCGCTCGCCCCCCGGCCGGAGCTGGGCCACGTGGACACCGAGGAGACCCGCAGTGAGGAGTCACACCGGGCCGTCCCCCCGGAACACGTCCGGGTGAACTCGTGACCAGGCGCGTCGCGGTCACCGGGATCGGCATCGTCGCCCCCGGCGGCGTCGGGGTCCGGGCCTTCTGGGACCTGCTGACCGCCGGTCGCACGGCGACCCGCGGCATCACCCTGTTCGACCCCACCGGATTCCGCTCCAGGATCGCCGCGGAGTGCGACTTCGACCCGTCGGCCTGCGGGCTGGACGGGGAGCAGATCGCCCGCGCGGACCGGTACGTCCAGTTCGCCCTGGTCGCCGCCGCCGAGGCGGTCCGCGACTCGGGCCTCGACCTCGCCGCCGAGGATCCCTGGCGGATCGGGGTGTCGCTGGGCACCGCGGTCGGCGGCACCACCCGGCTGGAGCACGACTACGCCCTGGTCAGCGCCGGCGGCGCGCGCTGGGACGTGGACCACCGCAAGGCCGAGCAGCACCTGCACCGGGCCTTCGCCCCGAGCACGCTCGCCTCCGCGGTCGCCGAGCAGAGCGGCGCCCGCGGACCGGTCCAGACCGTCTCCACCGGCTGCACCTCCGGCCTCGACGCGGTCGGCTACGCCTTCCAGAGCATCCAGGACGGCCGGGCCGACGTGTGCGTCGCCGGCGCCTCGGACTCGCCGATCTCCCCGATCACGGTGGCCTGCTTCGACGCCATCCACGCGACCTCCGAGCGCAACGACGACCCCGCGCACGCCTCCCGGCCGTTCGACGCCAACCGGGACGGCTTCGTGCTGGGCGAGGGCGGCGCCGTCCTGATCCTGGAGGAGCTGGAACACGCCCGCCGCCGGGGCGCCCGGATCTACTGCGAGGTCAGCGGCTTCGCGACGTTCGGCAACGCGTACCACATGACCGGGCTCACCCAGGAGGGCCGGGAGATGTCGGAGGCGATCGACAGCGCGCTGAACCAGGCGCGGGTGAACAGCTCCGACATCGACTACGTCAACGCGCACGGCTCCGGCACCAAGCAGAACGACCGCCACGAGACGGCGGCCGTCAAGCGCTCGCTGGGCACCCACGCCTACGGGACGCCGATGAGCTCGATCAAGTCGATGGTCGGCCACTCGCTCGGCGCGATCGGCGCCATCGAGCTGGTCGCCTGCGCCCTGGCGCTGGACAACGGGGTGGTCCCGCCGACCGCCAACTACGAGACCCCGGACCCGGAGTGCGACCTCGACTACGTGCCGAGGACCGCCCGCTCGCTCCCGCTGCGCAACGTGCTCTCGGTCGGCAGCGGATTCGGCGGCTTCCAGTCCGCGGTCGTCCTGCGACGTGAGGGGGTGACGGCATGACCACCCGGACCGACCGCCGTGCCGTGATCACCGGCGTCGGCGTCATCGCGCCCAACGGCGTCGGCGCCGACGACTTCTGGAAGGCCACCCGGGAGGGTGCCACCGCGCTCGGCCCGATCACCCGGGAGGGCTGCGAGCAGCTGCCGATGCGGATCGCCGGCCAGGTGCACGGCTTCGACGCCGAGGCCGCGATCGAAGGGCGCTACCTCGTCCAGACCGACCGCTTCACGCACTACGCGATGGCCGCGGCCGACCTGGCGCTGGAGGATGCCCGGCTCGGCGCGGACCCCGAGGACCCGTTCGCGGTGGGCGTGGTGACCGCGGCCGGCTCCGGCGGCGGCGAGTTCGGCCAGCGCGAGCTGCAGAACCTCTGGGGCCAGGGCCCGCACTTCGTCGGCCCGTACCAGTCCATCGCCTGGTTCTACGCGGCCAGCACCGGCCAGATCTCGATCCGCGGCGGCTTCAAGGGGCCGTGCGCGGTGGTGGCCAGCGACGAGGCCGGCGGCCTCGACGCCCTCGCCCACGCCGTCCGGACCATCCGGCGCGGCACCGACACCGTCGTGGTGGGCGCCGCCGAGGCGCCGCTCGCCCCGTACTCGATGGTCTGCCAGCTCGGATACCGCGAGCTCAGCCTCAGCGACGACCCCGACCGGGCCTACCTGCCGTTCAGCGCGCAGGCCGGCGGATTCGTGCCCGCGGAGGGCGGCGCGATGTTCGTGGCCGAGGACGAGGGCGCGGCCCGCCGCCGGGGCGCCCGGATCCGGGCCGTCCTGGCGGGCCACGCCGCCACCTTCACCGGCGCCTCGCGGTGGGCGGAGTCCCGGGAGGGCCTCGCGCACGCCATCCGCGGCGCCCTGGAGGAGGCGCACTGCGCCCCCGACGAGATCGACGTGGTCTTCGCGGACGCCCTCGGCGTACCGGAGGCGGACCGCGCCGAGGCCCTCGCCATCGCCGACGCGCTCGGCGGCCACGCCACCCGCGTCCCGGTGACCGCGCCCAAGGCCGGCACCGGCCGGGCGTACTGCGGCGCACCGCTGATCGACTCCGCCGCCGCCGTGCTCGCGATGGAGCAGGGTCTGGTACCGCCCACCCCCAACGTCACCGACGTCTGCCACGACCTCGACCTGGTGACGGGCTACTCGCGCACGGCCGAGCTGCGCACCGCCCTGGTGCTCAGCCGCGGGCTGATGGGCTCCAACGCGGCCCTGGTGCTGCGCCGGCCCTGACCGGGGCGCCGGTGGGCGGCCCGACCGATCCGACAAGGAGAACACCCTGATGAACCACCACCTGACGCACGAAGAGCTCGCCGCGCTGATCAAGACCCGGGCCGGCATCACCATCGCCCCCGAGGCGATCGAGCACCCCGACGCCACCTTCGACGACTTCGGCGTCGACTCGCTCGGCCTGCTCGGCATCGTGGGCGAGCTGGAGAACCGCTACCAGGCCCAGATCGCCCCCGGGGCCGAGATGGCCAAGACCCCGCAGCAGTTCCTCGACGCCGTCAACTCATCCGTGAAGACAGGAGCCTGACATGGCCGGACACACCGACAACGAGATCCTCATCGCCGCCCCCGTCGACCTGGTCTGGGAGATCACCAACGACCTGGAGAACTGGCCGCAGCTGTTCAGCGAGTACGCCACCGTCGAGGTGCTGGAGCGCGACGGCCAGCGGACCACCTTCCGCCTCACCATGCACCCCGACGAGAACGGCACGGTCTGGAGCTGGGTCTCCGAGCGCGAGACCGACCGCCACGCCCTCGCCGTCCGCGCCCGCCGGGTCGAGCCGGGCCCGTTCGAGTTCATGGACATCCGCTGGGAGTACGCCGAGGCGCCGGACGGCACCCGGATGCGCTGGATCCAGGACTTCGCCATGAAGCCCACCGCGCCGGTCGACGACGAGGCGATGACCAACCACATCAACCGCAACTCGCGGATCCAGATGGAGCTGATCAGGGACAAGGTGGAGAAGCGGGTGGCCAACGCATGAGCGAGCTGCACCGCACCCTGATCGTCGCCCGGATGAAGCCCGACGCGGCCTCCGGCATCGCCGAGGTCTTCGAGACCTCCGACCGGGGCGAGCTGCCGCACCTGATCGGCGTCACCGGCCGCAGCCTGTTCCAGTTCGGCGACCTCTACATGCACCTGATCGAGGCCGACCGCCCGCCCGGCCCCGCGGTCGCCGAGCTGGCCGGCCACCCCGAGTTCCGGGACGTCAGCCGGCAGCTCACCGCGTACGTCCAGGCCTACGACCCGGCCACCTGGCGTGAGCCCAAGGACGCGATGGCGCGGGAGTTCTACCGCTGGGAGCGCGCCGGGAGCTCGTGACACCCGCCGGCCGTACCACCCGGGCTCCGCGCACCCGATCGGGTGCGCGGAGCCGGTGCACGACCGGCCCCCGTCGCAGGAGTGGGACCCCGCCGCGCGCGGGGTCCCGGCGTGTCCGGCCGGTCCGGCCGGCCGCCGTGCCGGGCGATCGTGACCCTGACGTCGCACCCCGGTGGCAGCCGGCCCGATGGTGGCGGACGGTGGTGAAAGTGCCCGTGCGTCCCCTGTGCTGACGGAGCGTCGGCAGGCGCACCAGGGCCGAAAGGAAGACCGTCCATGCGTATCGCACGTGCTCTCCTCGCCGGAGCGGCGCTGTCCGCCACCGTCCTGCTGGCCGCACCGGCCGCCCACGCGGAGGACGGGGCGGACCGCCCCGTCCTCACCTGGGAGCAGAAGCAGGCCAAGGCGGCCAGCCCCGAAGGACAGCAGGCCTGGCAGGAGAAGCAGGCGCGCGCCGCCGCGGAGGAGGCCGGGGAGGCCGCCGACGACGCCGAGGCCGCCGCGGAGCCGGCTGCCGAGCACCCGCGGCCGACCGGCGGGGTGCACGCCGGCGGTGGCGGCACCGCGCCGGTGGACGGGCCCGGTGCGGCCGCCTTCGTCCTGCTGAGCGGCGGGGTGGCGGCCGGTGCGGTGATGCTGCGCCGGCGCCGCTTCGGAGCCGCCGCGCTCTGAGCCCCTGTGGGCACCTGAACACGGGTCCGGCCCGTCGGCGAGCGCCGACGGGCCGGACCTCGTTGTGCCGCCGGATCAGGCGGGCACGGTGCTCTCGAAGGCGTGCAGGTAGGGGTTGACCGGCCGAACGTCCCGGACCAGCAGCCCGGCCTCCGTCATCAGCGCGAGCATGCTCTCCCGGGAGTGCTTGGCGCCGCCGACGTTGAGCAGCAGCATCAGGTCCATCGCGGTGGTGAACCGCATCGACGGGCTGTCGTCGACCAGGTTCTCCACCACCACCAGCCGGGCGCCCGGGCGGGCGGCCGCGAGCACGTTGCGCAGCGTGCGGCGGGTGCTCTCGTCGTCCCATTCGAGGATGTTCTTGATGATGTAGAGATCGGCCTGGACGGGGATCTCGACCCGGCAGTCGCCCGGGACCAGCCGGGTCCGGTCGGCCAGGGCGCCGCCCGGCAGCAGCCGGGGGTCGGCGTTGGCGACGACCTGGGGGAGGTCGAGCAGCGTGCCGTGCAGGTGCGGGTGCTTCTCCAGCAGGCTGGCCAGCACATGGCCCTGGCCGCCGCCGATGTCGACCACGCTGGACACGCCGTCGAGGTCGTCCAGGAAGGCGGCGAGGTCGGCCGCGGACTGCCGGCTGGAGCTGGTCATGGCCTGGTTGAAGACCTTGGCCGAGTCGGCGGCGTCGGAGTGCAGGTAGTCGAAGAACTCCTTGCCGTACAGGTCCGGGAAGATGTTCCGGCCGGAGCGGACGGCCTCGTCGAGGCGGGGCCAGGCCTGCCAGGTCCACGGCTCGGTGCACCACAGCGCGATGTGGCGCAGGCTGTTCGGGGCGTCCTCGCGCAGCTGGCGGGACATGTCGGTGTGGGCGTAGCGGTCGTCCTCGGTCTCCGTGAAGACGCCGTAGCAGGACAGCGCGCGCAGCAGCCGGCGCAGCGGCCTCGGCTCGGCCTGGACGGCGGCGGCCAGCTGGTCGACCGTCATGGGCTGCTCGCCGAGCGCGTCGGCGACGCCCAGCGAGGCGGCGGCGCGGACGGCGGCGGCGCAGGCGGCGCCGAAGACCAGCTCCCGCAGGCGCATCGCGGCCTGCGGGGACGGGGCGGGGGAGGGAGCGGTGGCGGTGGCGGGTTCGGTGATGGTCATCGGGCGACCTCTCTCGTGGTGGGCGCCCGGCGGGTGCCCGGGCGGGTCATCAGCAACGGCCGGCGGGTTCGGAGACGTGGCAGGTGTTCTTGGCGAAGGTGTTGTCCGTCCCGGCGCTGTCGCGGTCGGCCAGGTCGGCCGGGCCGTTGCGGAGCACGACGTTGTCCTCGACCGAGATCCGGGAGTTCGGCGTGCCAACCACGCTGCGGAACAGCACGATGCCGCCGGACATCGGCGATGCGCCGCTGTTGTCCTCGACCCGGTTGCCGGTCACCAGGGTGTCCTCGGCGCCGGTGACGAGGATGCCGGTGCCCTGGATGAAGTCGAGCCGGGGGTTGGGCGGGCAGTACTTGTTGTTCTCGTACACGTGGTTGCGACGGACGGTCAGCGCCCCGGCGCGGGGGATCCCCTCGTCGCCCACCACGAACACGCCGCCGCAGTTGCCGGAGATGGCGTTGTGCTCGACGGTGAGCTCGCGGGCGCGGCGGACCACGACGCCGATCCGGTTGCCGGTGAGGCGGTTGCCGCTGATCACGGTGCCCTGGGTGTCGATGGCACCGCCCTCCGCGTCGACCGCGTTGGCCAGGAAGACGCCGGCCTGGCCGTTGTTCACGGCCTCGTTGCCGACCACGTGCGCGCGGGTGGACTTCTCCTGGCTGATGCCCTGCTGGCCGTTGTCGCGGACCAGCAGGCCGCGGACCTGGAGCCCGTCCGTCATGGTCGCCGACACGCCGTTCTTGGCGAATCCCTGGACCGTGAGGGACTCGATCCGGACATCGGTGAGCGGCTGGGCCGCGGTGCCCGTGACGCAGAGCCCGTGGCCGGCGGCGGCGCAGGCGTTGTCCGAGGGCTGCTCGGCGGGGGTGATCACGGTGGCCCGGCCCATCCCGCGGATGGTCAGGCCCGGGGTGGTGACCAGGACGCTCTCCCGGTAGGTGCCGGCCGGGATCTGGATGCTGTCGCCGGGGGCCGCGGCATCGACCGCCTGCTGGATCGACTCGCCCGGTCGGACCAGATGCCACGTCGCGGCATGCGCGGGGGGAGCAGCTCCCAGGCTGGCGAGAAGGGCTGCGGTGAGGCCCGCACAGTAGTGGATCGGTCGCGTGGGCATGGCGTGGTGACCTGCTTTCCGGTGTCCGGTGGAGTCCGTGGGCTGCGACGTGCCGAGGCCCCGGCAGGGCACACGGCCGCCAGATCGAAGCTATGGGCGATCACGGTGGCCCGCCACTCAGCGTGTCCGTACGATGCCCTGGGGTGATGGTGGGTGCGGTGTCCGACGGAGGTGATCGCGGTGCCCGAAGACCTGCCCGATCTACCCGGCCTGTCCGACCCGGCCGGTGACGACCCGGTCGTCGTCGGGCGGCCGCACATGCCCGGCTACGGGATCCTGCCGGCGGACCGGGGCGGCGGCCTGCTGCCGTGGTCCTGGGCGCGGCGGCGGCTGACCGACTCGCACGACTACTGGGTCTGCACCGTCCGGCCGGACGGTCGGCCGCACGCGATGCCGGTCTGGGGCGTCTGGCTCGACGGGGCGCTCTGGTTCAGCAGCAGCCGGCAGTCCCGCAAGGCCCGGAACCTGGCCGAGCGGCCGGACTGTGTGGTGGCCACCGACGACCCGCACCGGCCGGTGGTGCTGGAGGGCCGGGCCGCGGCGGTGACCGAACCGGCCGCCATCGCCGCCTTCCTGGCCGGGCTCAACGCGAAGTACCGCACCGACTACGGGATCGACTTCCTCGATCCGGCGGTCAACGCCACCTTCCGGGTGCGGCCGACCGCGGTGATCGGCCTCCGGCAGGAGGACTTCACCGGCTCGCCGACCCGCTGGCGTTTCCGGCCGCCCGAGGCCGCCCACGGGGGCTGAGCGACGGCGGCGCGGGTCAGCGGCGGCGCGGGTCAGCGGCGCTCGGGCCGGTCGGGCCGGTCGGGCTGGTCGGGCTGGTGGGGCTGGTCGGGCTGGTCGGGCTGGTGGGGCTGGTCGGGCTGGTCGGGCTGGTGGGGCGGCAGCGGTGGGAGGGTGGCGACGCCGGGCGCGGATTCGGGCCACACCAGCAGCACGGGGCAGGGGGCGTGGTCGACCACGAAGCGGCCGGCCGGGCCGAGGCTCCGCGGCCCCAGGCGGGCGCGGTCCCCGTCGCGGGCGAGGATCAGCAGGTCGGCGCCTTCGGCGGCGGCGACCACCTCCCGTTCGATCCGCCCGGTCCGCTCCACCCGGGTGCAGGGCAGCGCGAGCCGGTCGGCCGCGGCGGTGAGCAGCCGGTCGGCGGAGACCGCGGCGAGCTCCTCCAGACGGGTGCCGGGGTCGCTCCCCCACCCCTCGGCCGGGCGACGCCCGGACGGGTGGCCCCGTCCGAGCAGTCCGGCGAACGCGCCGTGCGCGGCGCCCGGCACGTCGAGCCCGCTGACGTGCAGCAGGACGATCCCGGAAGCGCGCGGCGCATGGGCCCGGGCGGCGTCGACGCAGGCGGGCCAGGTGCCCTCGGTGATCCAGACGAGGACGGTCACGGCTTCACCCTCCGATGAGCTGCACGGACCCCCACAGTGCCACCACCGCCAGGACGAGGGAAGCGGGCACGGTGAGCAGCCCGAGCCGGGTGAACTCGGCGAGGCCGACCTCGGTGTCGTGCTCGCGGACGATGCGCCGCCACAGCAGGGTGGCCAGCGAACCGGCGTAGGTGAGGTTCGGGCCGATGTTCACCCCGAGCAGCACGGCGAGCACCGCGGCGGGGCCGGCGGGGGCGGTGAGGGGCAGCAGGACCAGGGTGGCGGGCAGGTTGTTGATCAGGTTCGCCAGGACGGCGGCCAGCGCGGCGAGGCCGAGCAGGGCCGGCAGCGTGGTGCCCTGCGGCACGAGGTGCGCGAGCGCCGTGGCGAGCCCGTTGTCGACCACCGCGCGGACCACGATGCCGAGCGCCAGCACGAAGGCGAGGAAGGGCACCGAGGCGGAGCGCAGGATCGCCCGCGGGGTGGTCCGGCGCCGGGCCAGGGCCCGGCCGGCCAGCGCGAGGGCGCCGGCCAGCGCGGCCCACGCCGGGTCGACGCCGACCGCGGAGGTGAGGATGAAGCCGGCCAGCGTGCAGCCGACGGTGGCCAGCGCGAACAGCGGCATCCGGGGCGCCGCGCCGGCGGCCGGGGCCCGGGCGCCGGCGTCCAGGTCGACGGCGAAGAACCTGCGCATCACCGCGTACTCGACGCCGATGGCCGCCAGCCACGGAAGCGCCATCAGCGCGGCGAACCGGGTGAAGCTCAGCCCGCTGGCCGCGAACGCCAGCAGGTTGGTCAGGTTGGAGACCGGCAGCAGCAGGGAGGCGGTGTTCGACAGGTGGGTGCAGGCGTAGACGTGCGGCTTGGGGCGGGCGCCGAGGCGGGCCGCGGTGGCGAAGACCACCGGGGTGAGCAGCACCACGGTGGCGTCCAGGCTGAGCACCGCCGTGACGACCGAGGCGATCGCGAACACCTGGACCAGCAGCCGCCGCGGCCGACCGGTCGCGGTGCGGGCCATCCACGCACCGCAGGCCTGGAACAGCCCCTCGTCGTCGCACAGCTGGGCCAGCACCAGGACGGCCGCCAGGAAGCCGATCACCGGGCCGAGCCGCTGGGCCTCGGCCACCGCGTGGTCGAGCGGGATCACCCCGGTCGCCAGCACCAGGCCCGCGGCCGGCACCGCCACCACGGCCTCCGGCCAGCCCCACGGCCGGACGACGGCACAGGCCAGCACCAGCAGCAGCAGGCCTACCGACAGCGCTTCGGCCGACGACGTGTTCAGGGTCCACTCCTTGCGGCAGGCATCGCGGGCAAGCCCCTCACCGCACCTCTGGCGATCTGTCAGCCGGTGGTCGACGGGCGCGGCCGCCGATCTTCGAGGCCGGCCACAGCAGCACATGCTGGCACAACGTCAGAGGGCCCATCGGATCTCTCCGATGGGCCCTCTGCACTGGGTCGGGGTGGCGGGATTTGAACCCACGGCCTCTTCGTCCCGAACGAAGCGCGCTACCAAGCTGCGCCACACCCCGGTCCTGCTGTTGTTGCTTCCGTCTCCGGCGCAACGAGTAGAACTCTACCGGACGTGCGCCGAGAGACGAAATCCGATTCCCCGGAGTGCTTCCCCGCAGGTCGCAGGGGGGCTCAGCGGCGGGCGGTGAGGGTGAGCAGGGTGGCCTCGGGCGGGCAGGCGAAGCGGACCGGGGTGTAGCGGTTGGTGCCGCAGCCGGCCGAGACGTGCAGGTAGGAGCGGTGGCCCCCGGCCCGGTGGGTGGAGAGGCCCTTCACCCGGTCGGTGTCCAGGTCGCAGTTGGTGACCAGGGCGCCGTAGAAGGGGATGCAGAGCTGCCCGCCGTGGGTGTGCCCCGCCAGTATCAGCGGGTACCGGTCGGCGGTGAAGGCGTCCAGCACCCGCAGGTACGGGGCGTGCACCACGGCCAGCGAGAGGTCGGCGTCGGCCGAGGGGCCGCCGGCCACCTCCTGGTAGCGGTCCTGCCGGATGTGCGGGTCGTCCAGGCCGGTGAACTCGACGTCCAGGCCGGCCAGGGTCAGCCGGCCGCGGGCGTTGTTGAGGTTGATCCAGCCGGCCGCGTCGAAGCCGTCGCGGAGCTTCTGCCAGGGGTTGTGGACGGCGCCGGTGATGCCACGTCGGCTGGTGCCGTCCGGGTTGTTGAGCCCGTGGATGCCGCTGCGGAGCGCGCTCAGGTAGCGGGTCGGGCTCTTGCGGGCGGGGCCGTAGTAGTCGTTGGAGCCGAAGACGTAGACGCCCGGGAAGTCCATCAGCGGGCCGAGCGCGTCGAGCGTGGCGGGCACGCCGAGCGGGTCGGAGAGGTTGTCGCCGGTGTTCACCACCAGGTCGGGCCGCAGGCCCGCCAGGCTCTGCAGCCAGCGCTGCTTCTTGCCCTGCCCGGCGACCATGTGGATGTCGGAGAGCTGGAGCACCCGGATCGGCCGCGCCCCGCGCGGCAGGATCGGGACCTCGACCCGGCGGAGCCGGAACGAGCGGACCTCGTACCCGGCGGCGTAGGCGAGGCAGGCGGCGCCGGTGGCGGCGATTCCGAGCGGGACGGAGTACAGCGGTCGCATCACCCCATGCTCTCAGACGGGCGATCAGCGGCCGAACCCGCAGGTGGTCGCGGGGGCTCCCGGCGGCCGATCGGCGGGCGGGCCGGGGGCGGCCGGCACCTTAATCGGGGGCGTCGGGCCCGGTCAGGTGCGAGACTCGTCGCCATGACGACGCTTAAGCAGCAGCTGCAGGAGGACCTGACGGCTGCGATCAGGGCCCGGGACGAGCTGCGCTCCTCCACCATCCGGCTGACTCTGTCGGCGGTCACCGCGGAGGAGGTGTCCGGCACCACCAAGCGCGAGCTCTCCGACGACGAGGTGCTCAAGCTGGTGGTCCGCGAGGCGAAGAAGCGGCGGGAGGCGGCCGAGGCCTTCGAGCAGGCCGGCCGGACCGAGTCGGCGGCCCGGGAGCGGGCCGAGGGCGAGGTGCTGGCCCAGTACCTGCCGCAGCAGCTCTCGGACGAGGAGTTGACCGCGATCGTCGCCGAGGCGGTGGCCCAGGCCGGCGCCACCGGGCCGCAGGCGATGGGTGCGGTGATGAAGCTGGTCCGCCCGAAGGTCGGCGACCGCGCCGAGGGCGGCCGGGTGGCCGCCGCGGTGAAGGCCGCGCTGGCGGGCTGAGCCAACGGCGACGGCCGGCCGGCCGACCAGCCGACCGACCGGCCCCCGCACACGACTGAGGGCGGCTCCCCGGACCAGCAGGGGGGCCGCCCTCGGGCGATCGGTGCTCCGGGAGGCCCCGCAGCACCGGGAGGTCAGTGCCGGCGCCCGCCGGTGCCGCCGTTCCCGTTGCCGCCGTTACCGCCGTTGCCGTTCCCGCCTCCGCCGTCCGTGCCGATCGGCGGGAAGGTGAAGCCGCCGTTCACCAGGCCGCCGATCACGGCGTCCCCGGAGGGCGGGGAGGCGCCGTCGGTGGGCGGGGTGGTCGGTGCGGTGGGCACGGGGATGTTGACGGTGTGGAAGCTCGACTTCGGCGTGCTGTCCAGCGCGTCGTTCATCGCCAGCTGCCAGATCGGGCCGGGGCCGTCGGCGCCGTAGACGGCGCTGAAGTACTTGCCACCGATCTTGATGTTCTTCATCGAGACGTTGCCGGTCGGGCCGCCGAGCCAGACCGAGGTGGACAGCTCCGGGGTGAAGCCGGTGAACCAGGCCGCGTACCGGTTGTCGGTGGTACCGGTCTTGCCGGCGATCTGCCGCCCGCCGTCGAGGCCGAGCGAGGAGCCGGTGCCCTTCTCCGTCACGCCGAGCAGCAGGGTGGCGACGCCGTCCGCGGTGGTCTGGGACATCACCTGGCTGCAGTTGGCCTTCGGCACGTCGACCTTCTTGCCGTCGGCGGCGACCATCGAGCTGATCGCGATCGGGCTGCAGTACAGGCCCCGGGCGGCGAAGGTGGCGTAGGCGTTGGCCATGGTCAGCGGGCTGACCTCCTGGGTGCCCAGCACCATGGAGGGGACCTGCTCCATCGGCTTGCCGTTGGACTTGTTCTTGATGCCGAGCTTGTCGGCCATCTGCTTCATCGGGCAGAGCCCGACCTGCTGCTCCATCTGCACGAAGTAGGTGTTGACCGACTTCGCCATCGCGTCCTTGAGGGAGAACGGCCCGACCTCGGTGGCGGACTCGTTCTCCACCGTCGCCGGGTCGGTCTTGCTGTTCTTCCAGGTGCCCTCGCAGGTGCTCATGGACGGGTAGTCCATGTCGTGCGGGGCCGGGTACTCCTGGGTGATCGGGATGCCCGACTCCAGGGCGGCGGCAGCCAGGATCGGCTTGAACGTCGAGCCGGGGGAGAAGCCGTTGCCGCCGCCCATGGCGGCGTCGACGTTGAGGTTGAGGACGGTCTGGTTCTTGGCGCCGTCCAGTCCGTACGGCCGGGTCTGCGCCATTGCCAGGATCTCGCCGGTGCCGGGCTTGACCATGGTGGCCGCGGCCGAGACCGAGTCGGTCGCGTAGACCTTCTTGGTCACCGCGTTGAAGGCGGCGGCCTGCTTGTCCGGGTCGATGGTGGTGTAGATCTTCAGGCCGCCCTGGCTCCACAGCTTCTGCCGCTCGGTGGCGGTCTTGCCGAAGACCGGGTCCTGCTTGACCACCCGGCGGACGTAGTCGCAGAAGAAGCCCATCCCCGCCTGCGCGGTGATGCAGCCGTTCAGCGGCTCGGTGTACTTGATGCCGAGCGGGGCGTCGGTGGCGGCCTTGGCCTCCTCCGGGGTGATGTGCTTGGCGTCCAGCAGCTTGCCGATCACCGTGTTCCGCCGGGTCTGCGCCGCCTGCGGGTGCAGGATCGGGTCGTAGGCGGTGGGGTTCTGCACCAGGCCCGCGAGCATGGCGGCCTCGGGGATGGTCAGGTCCTTGGCGCTCTTGCTGAAGTAGCGGTTCGAGGCGGACTCGATGCCGTACGCCTGGTGGCCGTAGAAGGTGATGTTGAGGTAGTTGGTGAGGATCTGATCCTTGGTCAGCTCCTCCTCCAGCTTGATGGCGTACTTCAGCTCCTGGATCTTGCGGCCCAGGCTCTTGCGGGTGGCGTCCAGGAAGGCCTGCTGGTCGTCGCCGGCCTGCTCGACGAAGACGTTCTTCACGTACTGCTGGGTCAGCGTCGACGCACCCTGGGTGGCGGAGCCGGCCTCGGCGTTCTTGGTGGCGGCCCGCAGCACGCCCTTCAGGTCGACGGCGCCGTGCTCGTAGAAGCGGGCGTCCTCGATGTCGACCTGGGCCTTGCGCATGATCGGCGCGATCTGGTCCGCGGTCAGGATGGTGCGGTCCCGGTCGTAGACCTTGGCGATCAGCCCGCCCTTGGCGTCGTAGATGGTCGACGCCTGCGAGAGGGTGGGGGTCTTGAAGTCGGCCGGGATGTTGTCGAAGCTGTCGGCCGTGTCCTTGGCCGTGAGCCCGAGCGCGCCGACGGCCGGCAGGGCCATGCCGGCGACCAGGACTCCGGCGAGGACGCTGCCGCCCAGGAACTTGACGCCGAGGCTCGCCTTGTCGAGCGCTGATCCCGCGGTTCGCTGAGGTGCCATGGGAGAACCCTACGTGGCGGATTCCCCTCCATGGGGGCAGGTGTTCGCCTAGGCTTGTCACAAGACTGCGACAGCTTCGCTCTGTACATCATCACCACTCTTGTGAGTGATGAGCTTCGCCCGATTTGTGGCTTTTTGCAGCCAATGCTGCAGGGGTATGTCCTCGTTTTTGACAGCAGAGTGTGACGATAGCTGCTCCGGGAGTGTCGGCAAGGGCTGCGACCTGCGATCACTCCAACGAGTGAGGTGTTGGGTACCCATAGTCCGATTGGGTCATTTGAGATTGAGCCCGAAGGGGCTGTTGCGGAGTCCCGTTCTTCCGTAACGTCCTCAACTGGCAGCGGTGAATATGCCGTTGCCGCCGTGGGGGAGCCCCGATTCGGGAGAGGACGGCGCCGGCATGGGCTGGGTAGACGACTGGAGCGCACAGGCGGCCTGCCGCACGAGCGATCCGGATGAATTGTTCGTTCAGGGGGCCGCGCAGAATCGCGCCAAGGCGGTGTGCAGCGGGTGTCCCGTCCGCACCGAATGCCTGGCCGACGCGCTCGACAACCGGGTCGAATTCGGTGTCTGGGGAGGCATGACGGAGCGGGAGCGCAGGGCGCTGCTGCGTCGTCGGCCGACGGTCGGCTCCTGGCGCCGGCTGCTGGAGACGGCGCGGACGGAGTACGAGGAGTCGCTGGCCACCGGCGTGATCCTGCGGGACTACGCACAGGCGGGCTGAGCACCACCCGCGATCGGTCGTACGAGCTGACGGGCAGTCGGCAGGTGTGGGGGCGGTGAACGACGGATGCCGGTGAGGCCGGCGCCCGTGTCCCGCCCGGTGCACCAGAGGGGGTCTGCTGCCCGAGCCGCTCGTCCGGCTCCGTTCTGTGGTTCGGCGCCGGCGCTTCGCGTCGGCGTTTCGTATTGGCTGTGCGTATCGGCTGTGCGTCCGGGCTTGTCGTCTCAGCCCGACCGCTTGGTCGCGGGCCGCGGCGCACCGAGGCGTTCGCCGACGATGCGCAGCCCGGCCAGGTCGTGCACGTCGCCCGCCAGGGCGGGCACCTCGACCATCGGCACGTCCGGGTAGACCGACACGAAGCGGTCCCGGGTACGCCGCTCCCGGTTCATGATCTGCATCCGCTCCGCGTGCAGCCGCAGCAGCCCCGCGGCCAGTGTCTCGGCGTGCACGGTGGTGGCCTGCGAGCCGTTCTCCTCCAGCGCCTCGGCGGCGGCCAGCGCCCGTTCCGCGGTGAGCTGGGAAGCCCCGGTGGAGTGCACCCGGTTGAGCACCAGCCCGGCCAGCGGCATCTCGTCCGCGGCCAGCCGGTCGACGAAGTACGCGGCCTCGCGCAGCGCGTCCCGCTCCGGCGCGGCGACCACCAGGAAGGCGGTGCCCGGCGCCTTGAGCAGCTGGTACGTCCGGTCCGCGCGCTCCCGGAAGCCGCCGAACATGGAGTCCATCGCGCTGACGAAGGTCTGGATGTCGGTCAGCAGCTGAGCCCCGAAGATCTTGCCCAGGGTGCCGGTCAGCAGCCCCATGCCGACGTTGAGGAACTTCATCGCGCTCCGCCCGCCGACCTTGGCCGGGGCGGTGAGCAGCCGGATCACCCGGCCGTCCAGGAAGGAGCCGAGCCGGCCGGGGGCGTCCAGGAAGTCCAGGGCGGAGCGGGACGGCGGGGTGTCCACCACGATCAGGTCCCAGCGCTCGGCCGCGCGCAGCTGGCCGAGCTTCTCCATCGCCATGTACTCCTGGGTGCCGGCGAAACCGGCCGACAGCGACTGGTAGAAGGGGTTCTCCAGGATCGCCTTGGCCCGCTCCGGATCGGCGTGGGCCAGCACGACCTCGTCGAAGGTCCGCTTCATGTCGAGCATCATCGCCTGCAGCTCGCCCGGGCCCTCGACGCCCTTGACCACCCGGGGGGTGTTGTCCAGCTCGGTCAGGCCCATCGACTGGGCCAGCCGCCGGGCAGGGTCGATGGTCAGCACCACGGCCTTGCGGCCGCGCTCGGCGGCGCGCAGGCCGATCGCCGCCGCCGTGGTGGTCTTGCCGACCCCGCCCGAGCCGCAGCAGACCACGATCCGGGTCGCCGGGTCGTCGATCAGCGCGTCGATCTCCAACCGGGTCGTCATGCCGCCCCCTGCCGCTTGAGTTCGCCCGCGAGCCGGTACAGCCCGCCGAGGTCCACGCCTTCGCCGAGCAGCGGCAGCTCGTACGTCGGCAGCTTCAGCTGTTGCAGGTCCGCCCGCTGCTCCCGCTCCAGCTCCACCCGCTCGGCGTGCTCCCTGGCCTGCTCCAGCAGCGGGTCGATCAGCGGTTCGACGGCGGCCCGGATGGTGTCCGGCTTGCGGGAGCGGCCGCCGAGACCGGCCTCGCCGAGCGCCTGGGCGACCTCCTCGCGGTGGTCGCCGTGCACCGCCTCGACCGCGGCCGCGTCCAGCAGCGGTGGCCGGACCATGTTCACCAGCACCCCGCCGAGCGGCAGCTGGGCCTCGCGCAGTTCGCCGATCCCGTCGACCGTCTCCTGCACCGGCATCTCCTCCAGCAGCGTCACGAAGTGCACCGCCGTCTCGGGCGACTTCAACACGCGCATCACGGCCTGGGCCTGATTGTGTATCGGCCCGAACCGGGCCAGCCCGGCGACCTCGGAGTTCACGTTCAGGAAGCGGGTGATCCGGCCGGTCGGCGGGGCGTCCATCACGATCGCGTCGTACGCCCGGCGGCCGTCCGCGCCCTTGCGGCGGGCGGCCTCGCAGGCCTTGCCGGTGAGCAGGACGTCGCGGACGCCCGGCGCGACCGTGGTGGCGAAGTCCACGAAGCCGACCTTCTGCAGGGCCTTGCCGGCCCGGCCGAGCTTGTAGAACATCTCCAGGTACTCCAGCAGCGCCTGCTCGGTGTCGATCGCCAGCGCGAACAGCTCGCCCGGCCGGGCGCCGTCGGCGGCGGGCAGGCCGAGCCTGGACCGGCTGACGGTGGCGACCTTGCGCTCCTCGTAGGGCAGGGCGGAGATCCCGAACAGCTCGGCGATGCCCTGCCGGCCCTCCACCTCGATCAGCAGGGTCCGGCCCCCTTCGGCGGCCAGCGCCAGGGCGAGCGCGGCGGCCAGCGTGGTCTTCCCGGTGCCGCCCTTGCCGCTGACGACATGCAGTCGCACGCCCTCCCAGTCCGGGCCGCGCTCCTCGGGGCCGGGGGTGCTCGCCACGCTCCGTCTCCGTCCGTCCGTCGACCGGCACCGCCTGGTGCCCTCCCCGTGAGCGTAACCAGCGAGCGCCGTCGATGGCGGGAGCATCCCGACGGGCACCCGGATTGATGGCCCCGGTGTGTCCCACCTCACACCCTGCTCGGAGGCTAGAGTCAGCGCCATGACCAAGTGGGAATACGTCACCGTGCCGCTTCTCGTGCACGCCACCAAGCAGATTCTGGACACCTGGGGCGAGGACGGCTGGGAGCTCGTCCAGGTCGTGCCCGGGCCGAACAACCCCGAGCAGCTGGTCGCCTACCTGAAGCGGGAGAAGAGCTGATGAGCAAGGTCGAGGAGAAGCTCGCCGAGCTCGGGCTCACGCTGCCCGGGGTCGCCGCCCCGGTCGCCGCCTACGTCCCCGCGGTGCAGTCCGGTGACCACGTGCTGACCGCCGGCCAGCTGCCGATGGTGGCGGGCAAGCTCCAGATCACCGGCAAGGTGGGCGCCGAGGTCACCGCCGAGGAGGCCAAGCAGCTCGCGCAGATCTGCGCGCTCAACGGCCTGGCCGCGGTGAAGTCCGTGATCGGCGACCTGGACCGGATCGAGCAGGTCGTGAAGGTGGTCGGCTTCGTGGCCTCCGCCCCCGACTTCACCGGCCAGCCCGGCGTGATCAACGGCGCCAGCGAGCTGCTCGGCGAGGTGCTCGGCGCGGCCGGTGTGCACGCCCGTAGCGCGGTCGGCGTCTCGGTGCTGCCGCTGGACGCCCCGGTCGAGATCGAGTTCCAGGTCCGGGTCCGCGCCGCCGGCTGACCGTCCGCCGGTGGTCTTTCGATCATCTTCCGCGTGGGGCCGGGGTCGGGTCTGTCCAACCCCGGCCCCACGCGCTTAACATCCGGGCATGGATCATCGTGCAAGGCCGCTTCCCATGCCGCCGTCGTGGCCGGCCCGGATCCGCGCGCTCGCGGCCGGCGAGCTGACCCCGGTCGCACCGAAGCCGTCCGCCACGGTGGTACTGCTGCGCGACGGGCACGCGGCCGAGGGCACCGGGCCGCAGGCGTACCTGCTGCGCCGCCGGACCTCGATGGCCTTCGCCGGCGGGATGTACGCCTACCCGGGCGGTGGGGTCGACCCCCGGGACGCCGAGGCCGAGATCGGCTGGGCCGGCCCCACGCCCGCGCAGTGGGCGGAGCGGCTGGGGGTGGACGAGCACGCCGCCCAGGCCGTGGTCTGCGCGGCCGTGCGGGAGACCTTCGAGGAGGCCGGCGTCCTGCTGGCCGGGCCGGACGCCAAGACCATGGCCGAGCCCCGGGACTGGACCGCCGAGCGGGCCGCCCTGGAGGCGCACGAGTTCTCGTTCGCCGAGTTCCTGGCCCGGCACGGACTGGTGCTGCGCAGCGACCTGCTGGCGGCCTGGGCACGCTGGACCACCCCGGCCTTCGAGGAGCGCCGCTTCGACACCTGGTTCTTCGTGGCCGCGCTGCCGCCGGGGCAGGACGCGGCGGTCCAGGTCGGCGAGGCCGATCGGGTCGCCTGGCTGTCGCCCGCCGAGGCGGTCGAGGGCTACCAGGCCGGCCGATTCGGGATGCTGCCGCCCACCGTGACCGTCCTGCGCGAGCTGCTGACGGCCCGTACGGCGGCCGAGGCACTGGACGCGGCGGACCACCGGATCATCAGCCCGGTCCTTGGCAAAGCCGAGGTGGCAGGTGATCGTATGACAGTGCGATGGTCTGGGTATGAAGAGCTGACCATCGAGGGTGACTTCCCGGCATAGCGGTGCCGGGACGGATGTAGGGGCCCGGCACAGCGGTGCCGGGACGGATGTAGGGGCCCGGCATAGCGGTGCCGGGACGGATGAAGGGGCCCGGCACAGCGGTGCCGGGCCGGCTCGACAACGGAAGGAACTCGGCCGATGACCCACAACGACGTGGCTCGCCGGACGGCGCACGATCTGCCCGCCCGAAGCCTGACGCCCCGCGGCAGGTCCGCCGCCGCCGTGCACGACGTGTACGCGCCGCGGATGCTGACCCGGCCGCTGCCGGCCCGCAGCCTGTACCGGCGCAGCGCCGATCTGGAGCGCGTCACCACCGAGGGCAGCCAGTGAGCGGTCTCCTCCCGGGTGACCCCGCCGCCGGCGTCGGCGGCGGGGCCACCCCTCGGGCGCACTGCGTGCTGGCGCCCAACCCCTCCCCGATGACATTGGACGGCACCAACACCTGGCTGCTGGCCGAGCCCGGCTCGGACCTCGCCGTGGTCGTCGATCCGGGGCCGCTGGACGAGGGGCACCTGCGGCGCGTCGTCGAGACCGCCGAGCGGCACGGCCGGCGGATCGGGTTGACCCTGCTGACCCATGGTCACCACGACCACGCCGAGGGCGCCGCGCGCTTCGCCGAGCTCACCGGCAGCCGGGTGCTGGCCCTGGACCCGGCCCACCGGCTCGGCGACGAGGGGCTGCACCCGGGCCAGGTCGTCGAGGTCGGCGGCCTGGAGATCCGGGTGGTCGGCACCCCCGGCCACACCTCGGACTCGCTCACCTTCCACCTGCCCGCCGACGGCGCCATCCTGACCGGCGACACCGTGCTGGGCCGGGGCACCACGATGGTCGCCCACCCCGACGGCCGCCTCGGCGACTACCTCGACTCGCTGCGCCGCCTGCACACCATGGCCGCCGAGCACGGTGTCCGCACCGTGCTGCCCGGCCACGGGCCGGTGCTGGCCGACGCGCTCGGCGCGGTCGACTACTACCTGGCGCACCGCGCCAACCGGCTGGCCCAGGTGGAGACGGCGGTGGAGGCCGGCTGCCGCACCGCCGGCGAGGTGGTGGCCCGGGTGTACGCGGACGTCGACCCGGCGCTCTGGCCGGCCGCCGAGCTCTCGGTGCGGGCCCAGCTCAGCTACCTGGAGGACCGCGGGCTGATCTGAGCCGGCGCCGGGCCCGCTGGCCCTCGCGCCGTCCTCATGCGGCTCGCGACCTGTGGCCGGTGGCCCGTCCGCACCTGTTCGTGCCCGGGCCGGTGCCGGCACGCCCGAGGGCCCGCGGGAGGCTTCCCACGGGCCCTCGGGCCTGGCGTTGCGGTGAGCGGGTCAGCGCGAGCGGCGCGACAGTCGCTCGACGTCCATCAGGACCACCGCGCGGGCCTCCAGCTTCAGCCAGCCGCGGCCGGCGAAGTCCGCCAGCGCCTTGTTGACCGTCTCGCGGGAGGCGCCGACCAGCTGGGCCAGCTCCTCCTGGGTGAGGTCGTGTGCGACGTGGATGCCCTCGTCGGAGGGCACGCCGAAGCGGCGGGAGAGGTCGAGCAGGGCCTTGGCCACCCGGCCGGGGACGTCCGAGAAGACCAGGTCGGACATCACATCGTTGGTGCGGCGGAGCCGGCGGGCGATGGCGCGCAGCAGCGCGATCGACACCTCGGGCCGGGCGTGCAGCAGCGGCAGCAGGTCGCCGTGGCCGAGGCCGAGCAGCTTGACCTCGGTCAGCGCGGTGGCGGTGGCGGTGCGCGGGCCCGGGTCGAACAGCGACAGCTCGCCGATCATCTCGCTGGGGCCGAGCACGGCCAGCATGTTCTCGCGGCCGTCGGGCGACGCGCGGTGCAGCTTCACCTTGCCCTCGACCACGACGTAGAGCCGGTCGCCCGGGTCGCCCTCATGGAACAGCGACTCACCGCGGGCGAGGGTCACCTCGGTCATGGAAGCCCGCAGCTCGGCAGCCTGGTCGTCGTCGAGAGCCGCGAAGAGCGCGGCGCGCCGCAGAACGTCGTCCACGAGCTTCCTCCTGCTGGTGTCTGGGCAGTGCTACTCACCACCAAGGATGACGCATGTCACTCCGATCATATGAGGAGGGGGTGACCTGCTGGACACCGTACGGGTCCATTTGTACCCATCCGTGCGGTCCGGGCGCCGCCCGCTGCACCGTGCGAGGCCCCGGAACGAGGGGATCGGGCGGCTCCGCCCGCGCCCGGCCGCCGTCCGATTCCTACCGCCTCGCACCCCCGGCGGCCGCCCGGGCCCGGCCACCCGGCGTACCGCCGTGCCCGCCGTGCCGGCGGCTCACCCGGGCCGGCCCACCAGGCCGGTCTCGTAGGCGAGGATGACCAGCTGGACCCGGTCGCGGGCGCCCAGCTTGGCCAGCAGCCGGGTCAGGTAGGTCTTGACGGTGGCCGGGCTGATGCACAGCTCGGCGGCGATCTCGGGGTTGGACAGGCCGCGGCCGACCAGCACCAGCACCTCGCGCTCCCGCTCCGTGACGCCGTCGACCGGCAGCGGTCGGGGTCGTGCGGCCGGCTCGGGACGGCCGGCGAACTCCTCGATCAGGCGGCGGGTGACGCTCGGCGCGATCAGGGCGTCACCGGCCGCGACGACCCGGACCGCCGCCAGGATGTCCTCCAGGGCCATGTCCTTGACCAGGAAGCCGGACGCGCCCGCCCGCAGTGCGGCGTACACGTGGTCGTCGTCGTCGAAGGTGGTCAGCACGATCACCCGGGCCGGGCCGGCCGACTGCATGATCAGCCGGGTGGCCTCGATGCCGTCCATGCCGGGCATCCGGATGTCCATCACCACCACGTCGGGCCGGGCCTCGGCGGCCAGCCGGACCGCCTCGGCGCCGCTGCCGGCCTCCCCGACCACCACGAGGTCGGGAGCGTCGGTGATCACCATCTGCAGGGCGGCCCGTACCAGTGGCTGGTCGTCGACCAGCAGGACCCGGACGGTCATCGCACCCCCGCCGGTACCGGGAGCCGCGCCGCGACCCGGAAGCCGCCCTCGGGGCGCTTCGCGGCCGAGAACTCCCCGTGCAGCAGCGCGACCCGCTCCCGCATCCCGAGCAGGCCGTACCCGGTGCCGGCGCCGGCGCCGGGGCCCCGCCCGTCGTCGACCACCTCGATGGCCAGCTCCCCCGGTCGGCAGTCGATGGAGACCCGGCAGGAGTCGGCCCTGGCGTGCCGCACCACGTTGGTGACCGACTCCTGGACGATCCGGAAGGCCGACAGGTCGATCTCGGGCGGCAGCGGCCGCAGCTCTCCCCGCCAGCGCACCTCGACCCGGACGCCGGCGGCCGTCGTGGTCGCGGCCAGCCGCTCCACCTCCGCCAGCCCGGGGAGGGGGTCGAGGCCCGAGGGCTGCGCGGTCCGCCCCGACTCGGCCTGCCGCAGTGCGCCGAGCATCCGGCGCAGACCGGACAGCGTCTCCCGGCTGGCGGCCTCGACCTCGCCCAGCGCGGCGCGCGCCCGGGCGGGCTGGGTGTCGAAGACCCGGCTCGCCGCGCCGGCCTGCAGGGCGACGATGCCGATGCTGTGCGCCACCATGTCGTGCAGCTCGCGGGCGATCCGCAGCCGTTCGGTGACCACCGCCTCGGCGGCCACCCGTGCGCCCAACTCCTCCGCGTGGGCGCGGGATTCGCGTGCGGAGTGGCCGATGAACCAGGCCACCACGGCCGTCAGCGCGACGGCCAGCTCGGTCGAGGTGCCGATCCGGAACCCGAGCAGCAGCCGGACGGTCGCGAAGCCGGCCAGCACGGTGAGCGCCGAACCCGCGGCGACGGCCGAGGTGCGGCGCGGCCGGGTGGCCGCCACGAAGCACAGGGCGACGTCGATCGGCAGGAACTGCGGGAAGTTGATCTCCGAGGAGTTCAGCGCCATCGCGCCGAACACGGCGCCGGCGAGCAGCAGCGCCGTGGCCGGCAGCGCCCGCCGGCGCAGCAGGAGGCTGCCCGCCGCGGTCACGGCGGCGCCGGGCAGGAGGAACACCCCCTGCGGGCGCAGCAGATCCAGCATCAGATCGGGGAAACCGTGCCGCGGGTAGCCGTTGTCGCCCTCGCCCGGGAGCCGCACCAGCAGCAGGAAGGAGTAGGCGGTGGCCGCACACCAGGCGAGGGCCGTCCAGGCGCCCGGCGGCACGCGCTTGAGCCGCGGGAGGGGTGGGGTGGTGGCCATGCGGCCGATCGTAGTGGCGTGCTGCGCGCCGGGCATCGGACCACGGTTGTACGACCACGGTCCGCCCGTTCCGCCCGGGAATGCCACCGCTGCTCCGATGCCGGGCGGGGCCGGTGGACGGCACCGTTGGCCAGGTGATCGAAGTCGATGAACTGACGAAGCGCTACGGCGCCACCACGGCCGTCAACGGGCTGACCTTCACGGTGCGGCCGGGCCATGTCACCGGATTCCTCGGCCCGAACGGGGCCGGCAAGAGCACCACCCTGCGGATGATCCTCGGGCTGAACGAACCGACCGCCGGCACCGTCACGGTGAACGGCCACCGCGTCCGCGACCTGCCGCGCGGGCTGCGCCACGTCGGGGCGCTGCTGGACGCGGCCGACGTCCACGGCGGGCGAAGTGCCGCGGCCCACCTGTCGATCCTGGCGCGCAGCAACGCCATCGCCCGGCGCCGGGTCGACGAGGTGCTGGAGGAGGTGGGGCTCGCCGGCGTGGCCCGGCGGCGGATCGGCGGGTTCTCGCTCGGGATGAAGCAGCGGCTCGGCATCGCCGCCGCGCTGCTGGGCGATCCGCCGGTGCTGCTCTTCGACGAACCGCTCAACGGGCTGGACCCGGAGGGTGTGCGGTGGGTGCGCGGCCTGTTCCGGCGGCTGGCGGCACAGGGCCGCACGGTGTTCGTCTCCAGCCATCTGATGAGCGAGATGGAGCACACCGCCGACCGCCTGATCGTCATCGGCCGGGGCGAGTTGATCGCCGACGAGCCGCTGGCCGAGTTCGCCGCCCGGGGCACCCGGCTGAGCGTGACGGCCCGCACGCCGGACGCCGCCGCGCTGGCGGCCGTCCTCACCGCCGAGGGCGCCACGGTCGTGCCGGACGGCGACCAGGTGCTCACCGTGACCGGTGCGAGCGCTGCCCGGATCGGTGAACTCGCCTTCCGGCACCGCATCGTGCTGCACGAGTTGGCCGCCCGGACCGCCTCCCTGGAGGCGGCGTTCATGGAACTCACCGCCGACCGCGTCGAATACCTCGCCGGAGACCACCGATGACCGCCCGCCCGCAGTCCACCAACCCGCTCACCACCGCACCGTCCACCACGCCGTCCACCACGCCGTCCGTGCCCGCCCGCGGACCCGCCACCGCTGCCGGGCCGCCCGCCAGGTTCCGCGACCTGCTGGCCGCCGAGTGGCTCAAACTGTGGTCGCTGCGCTCGCTGCGCTGGGCGTTCGGGGTGAGCGCGCTGGCCCTGGTCCTGCTCAACGCCAACGCCGCTGTCGCCGACCGCAACAACTGGCCGCACTACGACGAGCGGATCCGGGCCGGCTTCGTGCCCTACGGCGCCTTCGCGGACTCGTTCACCAACAACAGCGGCATCACACTGATGCTCATCGCGGGCAGCCTGGGTGCCATCACGGTGGTGGGGGAGTACTCGACCGGACTGGTCCGCGCCGGCTTCGCCGCCGTCCCCGCCCGGCGCTCCCTGACGGCGGCCAAGGCGGCCGTCCTGACGGTGGTCATGCTGGGGTACGGCGCGGTCGTCGCGGCCGCCTCGTTCGGTGTCACCCAGGCCATCCTCTCCGGGCGGCACATCGGCATCTCGATCGGCTACCCCGGCGTGCTGCCCGCCGTCCTGGCCTCCGCACTGCTGGCGCCGGTCAGCGCCCTGATCGGGTTGGGGCTCGGGGCCCTGATCCGGCACGCCGCGACCACGATCGTGGCCAACGTGGTGGTGCTCCTGCTGGTGCCCAACTTCCTGCGCGACGACCACTACTGGTCGGCCGTCCTCTACCACGCCATGCCCTTCCGGGCCTGGCAGCGGCTGCGGGAGTTCGGCCCGCCGGGCCTCGGCCCCGAGCTCCCCTTCCCTTCCACGGCGGGCGGATCGTGGCTGGTCCTCGCGCTCTGGCCGCTGATCGCCGTGCTGCTCGCGGTGGTCGTGGTGGACCGCCGCGACCTGTAGCCGATCGCGTGGCCGGACCCGGGCGGCGGGGATGCCCAGCTCACGACGGTCGCCCTGGTCACGTGAGGCGCTGGTGCAATCGGCTCCGATCGGCCGGGCGTCCGGCGTAGCCTTCGTGCATGGCAGAGAGCAAGGTCCGGAAGGCAGCGGCGCCGGCCGCCGAGAAGGCGGCGGCGAAGCCGAGGAAGCCGGAGTCGCACCTGGCGATGGTGCGGCGCGCCCGGAAGATCAACCGGGAGCTGGCGGAGCTGTATCCGTACGCGCACCCGGAGCTGGACTTCGAGTCGCCGTTCGAGCTGCTGGTGGCCACGGTGCTGTCGGCGCAGACCACGGACCTCCGGGTGAACCAGACCACGCCGGCGCTGTTCGCCGCGTACCCGACGCCGGAGGACATGGCGGCGGCGGATCCGGAGAAGCTGGAGGAGATCATCCGGCCGACCGGCTTCTTCCGGGCCAAGGCGAGGTCGCTGATCGGCCTGTCGACGGCGCTGCGGGACAGGTACGACGGCCAGGTGCCGGGCCGGCTGGAGGACCTGGTCACCCTGCCGGGCGTCGGCCGCAAGACCGCGAATGTGGTGCTCGGCAACGCCTTCGGCGTGCCCGGGATCACCGTGGACACCCACTTCGGGCGCCTCGCCCGGCGGTTCGGCTGGACCACCGAGGAGGACCCGGAGAAGGTCGAGGCAGCGGTGGCCGAGATCTTCCCCAAGTCGGAGTGGACGATGCTCTCGCACCGGGTGGTCTTCCACGGCCGCCGGGTCTGCCACTCCCGCAAGCCGGCCTGCGGGGCCTGCCCGATCGCGCCGCTCTGCCCCACCTACGGCGAGGGGGAGACCGACCCGGAGAAGGCCCGGAAGCTGCTCAAGTACGAGCTCGGCGGCCAGCCCGGCCAGCGGCTGCGGCCGCCCGCCGACTACCCGGGGGAGGCCGCCGCGCGCGCCACCGCGGCCGGCCCCGGCGCCGCGACACCGGACCAGGGCACGGCCGGTTCGCAGGGCGCGGCATGACGGCCGCGGTCGAGCGCGACGGTCTGCCCGGCTGGCTGCTGCCGGTTCGGCAGGCGGCCGAGTCGGTGCGGCCCGAGCAGCTGAGCCGCTTCCTGCCGCCGCCCGAGGGCGGCCGGCCCTCGGCGGTGCTGATGCTCTTCGGCGAGGGGCCGCTCGGCCCGGACCTGCTGCTGATCGAGCGGGCCCGCTCGCTGCGCTCGCACGCCGGGCAGCCCTCCTTCCCGGGCGGCGCGCTCGACCCCGAGGACGGTGACCCGGCCGGCCCCGGTCCGGTGGCGGCGGCCCTGCGCGAGGCGGCCGAGGAGACCGGCCTCGACCCGTCGGGGGTGCAGGTCTTCGCGACGCTGCCCGCGCTCTACATCCCGGTGAGCGACTTCGTGGTGACCCCGGTGCTCGGCTGGTGGCGGCGGGAGACCCCGGTGGCCCCGGTGGACCTGGCGGAGACCGGCGCGGTGTTCCGGGTCCCGCTGACCGATCTCACCGACCCGGCCAACCGCGCGCGGCTGAAGCACCCGTCGGGCTTCACCGGCCCCGCCTTCGAGGTGGCCGGCCGGCTGGTCTGGGGCTTCACCGCCGGCGTGATCGACCGGGTCCTGCACTACAGCGGCCTGGCCCGCCCGTGGGACACCGCCCGCACGATCGCGCTCTCGGACGAGGCGCTGGGGCTCGCCGCCCGCCGGGAGCGGTCCTAGGCCGGGCCCGGGGCAGGACCAGGGCCGGGCCCGGCGCGCAGGCCTGGGATCCGCGGCCTAACGGTCGCCGGTCAGCGCGTACAGCGTGTCGGGCAGCTGCCGGACCACCGACACGGCGGCGTCGTGGTCGTTGTCGTCGCCGTAGTCACGGGTGACCGAGCTGGCCACCGACGAGGCGATCCCGGCCACGATGAACAGCACCATCAGCGCCTTCGCACCGCCGCTGAGCAGCAGCGGCCGGGTCGCCGAAACGGGAGCCCCGAGAGTCTTGGGCCCGGGCCCCGAGGGTGTCCCGGCGGCGCCGGGGCCCACCGACGCCCCCGCCGAGGCGGTCGCCCCCGCGGTCGGCACCCCTTCGGTCGGCACCCCTTCGGCCGGCGCTCCCTCGACCGGCGCTCCCGGGGTCGGTGAGCTCGGGGTCGGCCGGCCCGGGGCCGGGGTGCCCGCCGCGCCGGGCCAGCCGGCCCCCGCGGGCAGCGGCGGCTCGACGAGCGGCGCCGGGTCGCCGAACACCCGCTTCGGGTACGCCGGGGTCAGCATCAGCAGGTACGCCCCGAACCGCATCCGGTAGCGCAGCACCGCCGCGGTGGCCTCGAACAGCGGCCGCGGCATCCGCCCCAGCACCAGCACCACCAGCCAGCTGAAGAAGGCGATCACCCACCAGCCGGTGACCAGGATGTTCTGCACGATCGCCGCCGGGATCGCGAGGATCAGCCGGAAGAACACGGCCAGCCGGTTGAGCGGCCCCGGCCGCAGCTCGATCCGCACCGGGTAGTCGACCGGCTGGAGCTGGAACGGCGGATAGCGGTCGACCAGCAGCATCAGGTAGCCCTCGACCCGGGTGTCGTACGCCACGTACGCCGACAGGTAGCGGAAGGCGAAATCGGGTAGCCGACCGAGCGCGAGCGCACCGAACCAGCCGATCACCGCGACCACGAAGGCGGCAATGCTGAGGAACCAGAGCACGATCGCCTGGGGGATGACCAGCAGCGCACGCAGGAACACGGTGAAGCGGTTCTGCGGGCCCGGCTCGGGGATGTCGAGCGGTGGCAGCCACTCGACCTCCACTGCGGTGCTGGCATCCCACATTCCTGCCTCCCTGGTTCCGGTTCCTGTCGGTTCGGTGTCCGGTCCTGACGGATCTCTGCTCAGACGTTCCCAGGGCGGTGCCGTCCCTGCCCGCCGGGTGGCCCGACCGGGCTACCGGGACGGACTGTGCCCGCCGCGCGCCGAGGACATGGGAGGGTATCCGGGTGAACGTCCTGGATCTGCTGCTGATCGCCGCCGCGGTGGGCTTTGCCGTCTCCGGTTATCGGCAGGGCTTCGTGGTCGGCGTGCTCTCCGTCCTCGGCTTCCTCGGCGGCGGCCTGATCGCGGTGCAACTGCTGCCGCTGCTGCTGCGGCACATCGGGCCCGGCACCACGGCCTCGGTGGTGGCGGTGGTGGTGGTCATCGTGCTGGCGGCGATCGGCCAGGCCGTGACCACGCACTTCGGCTGGAAGCTGCGCGGGCACATCGGCCGCCGTCGGGCCAGGACGCTGGACGCGATCGGCGGCTCGGTGGTCAACGTGATCTCGATGCTGCTGGTCGCCTGGCTGATCGGCTCCGCGCTGGCGGGCACCTCGCTGCCCACCGTCTCCAAGCAGGTCCGCACCTCGGCGGTGCTCGGCGGTGTCCAGGACGTCCTCCCCGACGACGCGCCGAACTGGTTCTCCGACTTCAGCAAGGAGCTGGCGCGCAGCGGCTTCCCCCAGGTCTTCAACCCCTTCGAGCACGAGCCGATCACCGAGGTGGAGGCCCCGGACCCGGCCCTGGCCGGCAGCACCGCGGTGCAGCGGGCCCGCCAGAGCCTGGTCAAGGTGGTCGGTACGGCGACGTCCTGCGGCAAGACCCTGGAGGGCAGCGGTTTCGTCTTCGCCCCGCACCGGGTGATGACCAACGCCCACGTGGTGGGCGGCGTCGGGGAGCCCACGGTGCAGATCGGCGGGACCGGCCAGCTGTACGACGCCACGGTGGTCCGCTACGACTGGCAGCGGGACATCGCCGTGCTGGACGTCCCCAAGCTGAACGCCCCGCCGCTGAACTTCGCCGGCGAGGCCAGGACCAACGACAGCGCGATCGTCGCCGGCTTCCCGGAGAACGGCGCCTTCAACGTGCAGCCCGCCCGCATCCGCGGCCGGATCCAGGCGAACGGCCCGGACATCTACCACCGCGGCCAGGTGGTCCGCGACGTCTACTCGGTCCGCTCCCTGGTCCGCCAGGGCAACAGCGGCGGGCCGCTGCTCACCCCCGACGGCGAGGTGTACGGGGTGGTCTTCGCCAAGTCGCTGGACAGCTCCGACACCGGGTACGTGCTCACCGCCGCCGAGGTCCGGGAGGACGCCGTCCAGGGCGCCACGGCCACCGCCAGGGTGGACACCGAGGGCTGCGCGCTCTGACCCTCCCTCGGGAGGCGACGCGGTGTGCCGTCCTGACGCGGCCCCGGGCGGGTCGTCCGGCGGCCCTGGTAGCGTCTGCCCACGCTCACCCGTTCGGCGCAGCGTCCGGCTCGGCCGCCCGGTTGGGCGGGCGGGGAGCGGGCGCGGCGCAGCAGGTCCGACAGGAGGTCGGCGAGACGTCATGATGGGTCACTCGCACGCGATCAGTGGCGCGATGCTGTACGCCGGGTCGGCGCCGTTCCTGCCGCCGCTGCTGCTCGGCACCCACCTCCAGCCGGCCGACATCCTGATGGGCACGGTGCTCTGCGCGGGTGCGGCCCTGCTGCCCGACCTCGACCACCACGACGGCACCATCGCCAACTTCCTCGGCCCGGTGTCCAAGCTGCTCTGCCGGTTGGTGGCGTGGATCTCGGGTGGTCACCGGCATGCCACCCACTCGTTGCTGTTCGTCGCGCTGATGGGTGCGGGCAGCTGGGCCGGGATCACCTACCTCGGCCGGAACTTCACCCTCGGCCTGACCTTCTTCCTGCTGGCCATGGCGATCCGGGCGCTGCGGCTGCACCCGCCGGGGGACGGCCCGACGGCGTGGATCACCATCATGGGCATGGCGGTGCTCGGCACGGCCGGCCTCAACAACTGGATGCCGAGCGCCCCGGGCTGGCTCCCGTACGCGGTGGCCCTGGGCACCCTGGCGCACCTGCTCGGTGACTGCCTCACCAAGAAGGGCGCGCCGCTGCTGTGGCCGCACAAGGAGCGCTACGAGCTGGTGCTGATCAAGCGCAGCGGCAACGGCGTGGAGACCAAGTTCCTGGTCCCGGTGATGACGGTCGCCACCTTCGTGCTGCTCTGGTTCACCGCGGTGTCGCCGACCGTCCTCGGCTGAGCGCTCCCAGGCCTCCCGCCGCAGGCTTCGGGCCGCAGGCTCCCGGCTCCCGGCTCCCGGCTTCAGGCCTCGCGTCGCAGCCGCGCGCCGACCCACCGCGCGCGCCGGCCGATGATGCGGGGGATGCCCATCCGGCGCGCCCCCGCCCCGGCCCGTTGCTGGCGGCCCGGGCCTGCGTACGGCCACTCGGGCCCGTGCTCCCGCTCGGGACGCTGGGACCGGTCGGACTGACTCTGCGAGCCGGTGCCGGGCCGGTGTCGGCGCGCGGTGGGCTCACTTTCGGGCATCCAGGTCATACCTGGATGGATGCCCGTGGGCCGAGCGGAGTAATCGTCCCGACTGGCCATCTGTCATGTGCGATTGTCATATGAACAGGCATCAGGTCCCGAACGGCCCCCGTGGAGGGCCCGCCCGAGCCTGCCTCAGCCCTTGTGCTGGTCCACCCAGTCGACCAGTTCCGCCGAGAATTCCTCCGGCACCTCCTCGTGCGGGAAGTGGCCGACCCCCGGCAGCAGCCGCCAGCGGTACGGCGCCTCGACGTACTCTCCGGCGCCGAGCGCGGTCCGGGCCAGCAGCACCGGATCCGCGGCGCCATGGACGTGCAGAGTGGGCGAGGTGATCGGCTTCTTCATCCGGCGGGCGAACTGGATGCCGTCCGGGCGGGCCATCGAGCGCAGCAGCCAGCGGTACGGCTCGATCGAGCAGTGCGCGGTGCTGGGGATCTGGATCGCCTTCCGGTAGGCCGTCAGGGCCTCCTGGTCCAGCAGGTTGGGGCCGGTCCAGGCGTTCAGGTACTGGGCGACCAGGGCGCCGTCCTCCGCGACCAGTTGCCGCTCCGGGATCCACGGGCGCTGGAAGCCCAGCACGTGGTCGAAGGCGGCGATCTGGCGACGGTCGGTCAGCAGCGCGCGGCGCAGGTGCCGGGGGTGCGCGGCGGAGACCACGGTCAGGCTACGGATCACCGAAGGCCGCATCACGGCCGCCACCCAGGCCAGCGTGCCGCCGGTGGCGTGGCCGACCAGGTGCGCCCGGCGCTCGCCGAGCGAGCGGATCACACCGGTGATGTCCAGCGCCAGGTTGCCCGGGTCGTAGCCGCGCGGGGTGCGGTCACTGCCGCCCATGCCCCGCAGGTCGAGCGCCACCGCCCGGTAACCGGCCTCGGCCAGCGCGGTCAGCTGGTGGCGCCAGGCCCACCAGTACTGCGGCCAACCGTGCACCAGCAGGACCAGTGGGCCCTCGCCGACCTCGGCGATGTGGAACCTGGCGCCGTTGGCGGCCAGATCGCGGTGCACCCACGGTCCGGCCGAGCGGACGCTCCACTCGGCCTCGGCCTCGGCGGGCCGGGGCGTGACAGGCGGCGTGGGGACGGGCTTCTGGTCCAGCGGCATACCGAGAGCCTGTCATACCCGTGCTGTGGACACGTGCCCGGCACTCGCGTCGGCCTCGGCCGGCGGTCCACAGCGGCCGGAGGCGGGCGGTCCATGGCGCTCGGGGACGGGCGGTCCACGGGCGCCCCGGCGGCGGGGTCGAGGCGCCGGCTCCGCTACGGGATGCGGCCCAGCGCCCGGTCGATCTCCTCCTTGGTGGCCGGCCTAGGCCGGGCGTTCTTGAGCACGTCCGCGGTCGCCTGGGCGCCCTCGATGGTCCGGCGCGGCTTCTCGATCTTCTTGAACGAGCGCATGGCCAGCAGCCCCAGCAGCGCCGCCAGCACCAGGTACGCGCCGCCGACGATCAGGAAGGACCAGCCCAGGGTGAGCCCGAGCGCCTGCAGCCCGTAGGCCGCCGCGAAGCTCAGCATCGGGATAGCGGCCAGCGCCACCACACCCGCCACACCGAGCGAGACGCCGCCGGTGACGCCGCGCTTGACGTCCGCCCGGATCTCCGCCTTCGCGAGCGCGATCTCGTCGTGGACCAGCGCGGACAGGTCGGCGGTGGCCGCGGCGAACAGCTCCCCCACCGAACGCTCGCCCTCGTAGGGGGCCCGGCCGTTGCCTGGGTCTGCGGCTCCTGCGGGCATCAGCGGTTCTCCTTCGCGTGGCTTCTCACTCGATCGACAGCTCAGCATCATGCCTCTACCGGTCAGTCAGGCACCACTCCGGGGCCGCCCCAGGGGGAACAGAGGCCTCGGTTGGCGCAGGCCGGCCGGGGGCGGGGTGAGCCGGCGTCAGAGTCCAGGGCTCCGGCCGGTGGCTCACTCGGCCTGCTGGTAGACGTCCGGGACGCCGTCGCCGTCGGAGTCGCGTTCCTCCTCGTCCCACAGCCGCCGGTAGTGCCGGTTGCGCAGCTTGAGCAGCACCGTGGCGAACGTCGCGCAGAGCAGGGAGCCGACCAGCACGGCGGCCTTGGCCCGGTCGGTGAGGGCCGCGTCGCCCTCGAAGGCCAGCTCGCTGATCAGCAGCGACACCGTGAAGCCGATGCCGGCCAGGGTCGCCACCGCGAACAGGTCGGCCCACTTCAACTGCGGGTTGAGGCTCGCCCGGGTGAACCGCGCGGCCAGCCAGGTCCCGCCGAACACGCCGATGGTCTTGCCGATCAGCAGCCCCAGCACGATGCCGAGCGGCGCGGCCTGGGTGAACACCTCGCGCAAGGCCGGTCCGGAGATCACCACACCGGCCGCGAACAGCGCGAACACCGGCACCGCGAACCCCGCCGAGAGCGGACGGACCAGGTGCTCGATGTGCTCGCCGGGGGACTGCTGCTCGTCGCCCTCGGTGTGGCAGCGCAGCAGCAGGCCCATCGCCACACCGGCGACCGTCGCGTGCACACCGCTCTCGTGCATCAACGCCCAGATCACCAGCGCCAGCGGGACGAAGAGGTACCAGCCGTGCACCCCGCGCCGGTGCAGGAACCAGAACAGCACCAGGCCGGCCAGCGAGAGTCCGAGCGCCCAGAACTTGATGCCGGAGCTGTAGAACACCGCGATGATCAGGATGGCGATGAGGTCGTCCACCACGGCCAGCGTGAGCAGGAACGCCCGCAGCGCCGCCGGCAGGTGACTGCCGACCACGGCCAGCACGCCCAGGGCGAAGGCGATGTCGGTGGCGGTCGGGATGGCCCAGCCCGCGTGGTGGCCCCCGGCGCCGCTGTTGACCACGGTGTAGACGATCGCGGGCAGCGCCACTCCGCACACCGCCGCGACCACCGGCAGCGCCGCCGCACTCGGGGTGCGGAGCTCGCCGGCCACGAACTCCCGCTTGAGCTCGATGCCGGCGACGAAGAAGAAGATGCTCAGCAGACCGTCGTTGGCCCAGGTCTCCAGGCTCAGGTCCAGGTGCAGGGGGGAGGACGGGCCGATGGTGTACGCGCTGACCGTCTCGTAGGAGTGCGGCCACACGTTCGCCCACACGAGTGCCACCACCGCGGCGAGCAGCAGCAGGATGCCGCCGACGGTCTCGGTGCGCAGGGCGTTGACGACGAACCGGCGTTCGGGGAGCGGGAGCAGGCCGAGGAACTGGCGGCGCTCGGCCGACGGTGGCGGCGGCGTGGCCACGGCGGGGACCTCCTGAGGGCGGGCGGCAGATGGATACACCGGTGGTGCAGTGCCGACCAGACTTCCCGGCGCGCCTCAGAGACCTTGATGCTTTTTTGACAGTCTACGGGCTGGCCCTAGTGATATCCGGTTTGTCGTATTTTAGCCCGGAGTGGGAATCTTCGTGCGCGGAGCAGCCCGTGACCCGAATGGGTGCGACCGGATGCGGGACGGCCGGCGCCTCCCTAGCGTCAGCACCAGATGCCGCCCGCCACGGGCGGCTCTTGTCGTCCATCCGGAGGATTTGATGCCACATCAGGAAGCCGAGTCGATACGGACGGAGGGCGAGGGCTGGACGGGCGGCGAGGACACCCGGAGCGCCCCGCCCCTGTTACCTCAGCCCGCCCGCACCGTCCCAGCGTCCCCCGGGGCCGTTGCCCCGAAGCCTTCCGACGAGCTGGAACCGGAGCTGGCCCGCCGGCTGCGCCCCCTGTTCGGCACCGTCCCGCCCAGCGGTGGCATCGCGCTCGCGGTGATCCGCGGGGACGAGCGCACCGTGTCCTGCCACGGCTTCGCCGACCGCGCGGCCGGCCGCCCGGTCCGGGCCGACACCCGCTTCGAGCTCGGTTCGGTCACCAAGACCTTCACCGCGCTGCTGCTCGCGGACATGGTCGCCCGTGGCGAGGTTCGCTACGACGATCCGATCGACCGCTACCTGCCGGACGGTCTCGTCCCCGGCTACCCGCACGAGCGGCCGATCACCTTGCTCCATCTCGCCACCCACACCTCGGGCCTGCCGAGGCTCCCGGGCGGGCTGGCCGCCTCCGCCGCGCCCCGCTGGTTCACCGATCCGTACGCCACCTTCAGCGCCGCCCACCTGCTGCGGGCGCTGCCCCGGACCCCCGTACGCGGTACCCCCGGCGCCCAGGTGCGGTACTCCCACCTGGGCACCGGACTGCTCGGCCTGGTGCTGGCGAACGCCGCCGGCCGGCGCTACCAGGAGCTGCTCCGCAGCCGGGTCTGCGAGCCGCTCGGGCTGATCGACACCTCCTGCGGCACCGGCGGCGAGGAGGTCACCAGCTACCGGCGCGGCCGGAGCCTGCCGTCCTTCCGGATCCCGGCGCTCCCCGGCGCCGCGGCGCTGCGCTCCACGGCGGACGACATGCTCCGCTACCTGCAGGCGCACCTGGCGGTGGACGTCGTGCCCATCCCCGAGCGGACCGGCGCCGCGGCCAGCCTGCGGGTGGCGCTGCGGGACGTCTGCCTGCCCAGGGTGGTCCGCCGGCGCTCGGGTGTGCGGATCTGCCTCACCTGGAACCAGCGGCAGCGGGGCGAGGGTGAGCTGCTCCACGAGGCGGGCTCCACCCGGGGGTACTCCGCCTTCGTCGGGTTCGACCGGGCGGCGCAGGTGGGGCTGGTGGCGATGGCGAACACCCAGCCGTCCTCCCGTCGGAAGTTCACCCAGGTGGCCTATCAGGCGCTGCTGGGGCTGGCTGACGCGGCGGAGCGGGCCGAGGACTGAGCCTGCTCGCTGTCGCCGCTGTCGCCCCTGTCGGCCGACAGGGCTGTGGCCCGCTCCGTGTGCGGAGCGGGCCACAGTCGTGCGCCGGTGTCGGGTGTCGGCCGTCAGTCCTCGCTGCCGGCGGCGGGCAGTTGGGCCTGGATCAGGTTCATCACCGAGGAGTCGGCGAGGGTGGTGGTGTCGCCGACCTCGCGGCCTTCGGCGATGTCGCGGAGCAGGCGTCGCATGATCTTGCCGGAGCGGGTCTTGGGGAGTTCGCCGACGACCTTGATCTGCTTGGGTTTGGCGATCGGGCCGAGGGTGCGGCCGACGTGGTCGCGCAGGTCGGCGATGAGTTCGGGGCTGTCGGTGGCGGTGTGGCGCAGGA
>NZ_JBFAQT010000035.1:0-64581 GCF_040678895.1 Kitasatospora sp. NPDC049258 | reverse complement strand
GCTCGTCCGCGATGATCAGATCCGGCTCCAGCGCCAGCGCCATCGCGATCATGATCCGCTGACGCATACCGCCCGAGAACTGGTGCGGATAGTCGCCGACGCGCTGGGCGGCGGCGGGGATGCGCACCCGGTCCATCAGCTCGATGGCCTTGGCCTTGGCCTCCTTGCGGGAGGCGCCCTGGTGCACCCGGAACATCTCGCCGAGCTGGTAGCCGACGCTGAGCACCGGGTTCAGCGAGGAGAGCGCGTCCTGGAAGATCATCGCGATCTTCCGGCCGCGGATCTTCCGGCGCTCCTCGTTGGACATCTTGAGCA
Organism: Kitasatospora sp. NPDC049258; assembly: GCF_040678895.1. NCBI lineage: Bacteria > Bacillati > Actinomycetota > Actinomycetes > Kitasatosporales > Streptomycetaceae > Kitasatospora > Kitasatospora sp. NPDC049258. The sequence goes on along the minus strand of NZ_JBFAQT010000035.1, from coordinate 64,266 downwards.
TGTCCTGGCCGCGGAAGAGGATCTCGCCCGAGGAGATCCGGCCCGGCGGCATGTCGAGGATGCCCATGATGGTCTGGGCGGTCACCGACTTGCCCGAGCCGGACTCGCCGAGCACGGCCAGCGTCTCGCCGGCGGCGACGCTGTAGTTGACGCCGTTGACGGCCTTGGCGACGCCGTCCCGGGTCTTGAACTCCACGTGCAGGTCGCGGACTTCGAGCAGGGGGGTGCCGGGGACGAGGCGGTCCTTGGCCTCGGCGGGCTTCTCGATCGCAGTGGTCATGGTGCGTGCCACCTCTCTCAGCGCAGCTTGGGGTCGAGGGCGTCACGCACCGCGTCGCCGAGCATGATGAAGGCCAGCACCGTGATGCTGAGCATGCCCGCGGGGAAGAACAGTGCGAACGGGGCGGTGCGGATCACCTTCTGGGCCGAGTTGATGTCGATGCCCCAGGAGATGGTCGGGTCCTGCAGACCGATGCCGAGGAAGCTCAGCGTCGCCTCGGTGGCGATGTAGCCGCCGAGCGCGATGGTGGCGACCACGATCACCGGGGCGATCGCGTTCGGCAGGATGTGCTTGACCATGATCCGCGTGGTGCCGGCGCCGAGCGCCTTGGCGGCGGTGACGTAGTCGGCCTGCTTGACGGTGATCACCGAGCCGCGCATGACGCGGGTCATCTGGGTCCAGCCGAGGGCGACCAGGGCGAAGACCACGCTCCACACGGTGCGCGAGGTGAAGGCGTTGAGCACCACCAGGGCGCCGAGCAGCAGCGGGATGCCGAAGAACATGTCGGTGACCCGGGAGATGATCGTGTCGACCCAGCCGCCGAAGTACCCGGCGAGCATGCCCGCCAGACCGCCGAGGATGGTGACGCCGGCGGTCACGCAGATGCCGACCACGACCGAGGCGCGGGCACCGTAGATCACCCGGGCGTAGATCGAGCGGCCCTGGCCGTCGTAGCCGAACCAGTCGGCCTGGAAGAGGTGCGCGTAGTTCGGCTTCGACAGGTAGTGCAGGCGCAGGTCGCCGGCGCGCGGGTCCACCGAGGTGAACAGGCCCGGCACGATCGCGATCACGATCAGCAGCAGGATGAGCAGCGCCGAGATGATGAAGATCGGGCGGCGGCGCAGGTCGTGCCAGGCGTCCAGCCCGAGGCTGCGGGCCTTCTCCTGCTTGGCCGCGGGGGCCTCGGCCGCGCGCTGCGCGGGGATCTCGGTCTTGGTGTCGGTCAGGTCAGGCATACCGGATCCTCGGGTCCAGGACCGCGTAGAGCAGGTCGACGATCAGGCTGGCGGCGAGGTAGATGAGCACCAGCACGACGACGAAACCGGACACGGTCGCGCCCTCGTTGAGGTTGATCGCGTGGTACAGCGCGTTGCCGACGCCCTTGACGTTGAAGATGCCCTCGGTGACGATCGCGCCGCCCATCAGGGCGCCGAGGTCGGTACCGAGGAAGGTGACCACCGGGATCATCGAGTTGCGCATCAGGTGCGTGCCGATCACCCGGCGCTTCGGCAGGCCCTTGGCCACCGCCGTGCGCATGTAGTCGGCCTTGATGTTCTCGGCTATCGAGGTGCGGGTGAGCCGCGCGACGTAGGCCAGCGACAGCGAACCCAGCACGATGGCGGGCAGCACCAGCTGTCCGAGGTTCTCGGAGTCCTGGACGGTCGGCGTGACCCAGCCCAGTTGGGTGGAGAAGACGTTCTGGAAGATGAAGCCCAGCACCGGCACCGGGATGGAGATCAGCAGCAGCGTCAGGATGAGGGTGCTCTTGTCGAACGCCTTGCCGCGGCGCAGGCCGGCGAACAGGCCGATCGCCACACCCAGGACGATCTCGATGGCGAAGGCCAGCAGGGCCAGGCGCACCGTCACCGGCAGGGCGTCGGAGATCACGTCGATCACCGGGCGGCCGGAGAGGGTCGTCCCGAACTTACCCTGGAACAGGTCGACCATGTAGTTGTAGTACTGCTCGTACCACGGGACGTCGAGACCCATCTTGTGCTTGAACGCGGCGAGCTGGGCCGGGTCTGCGGCCTTGTCGCCCCACATCGCTGCGGCCGGGTCTCCGGGGAGCATCCGCGTCATCAGGAAGATGAGCGTGACCGTTCCGAGGAAGACCGGGATCATTTGGAGCAGTCGCCTCGCGACAAAGCGCCCCATCATGCCTCCATCCAATGCTCTGACGGGCCGTCATCCCGATCCAGAGGTTCTATGGCGTGACAAGGCCGGTGCCGGTCCGCCCTTGTGGGGCGGAGGGCACCGGCCATGTCGGTTCAAGCCGTGCGGTGCCGGCCTGATTACTTCTGCTTGACCTCGACCTGGGTGAACACCGGGTCGCCGAAGGAGTCGAACTTCACGTTCTGGACGTTGTTCGAGTAGCCCGAGGTGGTCTTGTAGTACCAGAGCGGGATCGCCGGCATGTCCTTGGCCAGCTGGGCCTCGGCCTGCTGGTACAGCTCGGCGGTCTTCTCGACCGAGGTGGCCTTGTCGGCCTCGGCGGCGAACTTGTCGAACTCCGGGCTGGAGTAGCCACCGTCGTTGGCCGCGGCACCCGTGCCGTAGACGTCGCGCAGGAAGTTGGCGTTCAGCGGGTAGTCCTGCACCCAGCCGGTCCGCATCATGCTCTCGACCTGCTTCTTCTTGATCAGGTCGCGCGAGGTCTTGAAGTCCGGCTTCGGGTCGCCGATGCACTCCACGCCGGTGGACTGGCGGATGGAGTTGCAGACCGCGTCCACCCACTCCTTGTGGCCGCCGTCGGAGTTGTAAACGATGCTGATCTTGTTGCCGGGGACGCCGCCGCCCTCGGTGACGAGCTGCTTGGCCTTGGCCGGGTCGAACTTGCAGGCGTCGCCGCAGGTGTTGTCCTTGTAGCCCATCGCGCCCGGGGCGACCCAGCTGTTGGCCGCCTGGCGGGAGCCGTTCAGCACGGTCTTGGTGATGGTCTCGCGGTCGATCGCCATCGAGAGGCCCTGGCGGACCTTGGCCTTCTCGACCGGCTTCCAGCCGTCCTGGTACATCGCGAACGAGATGTTCTGGATGGCGCCCTGGGCCTGGTCCACGGCGCGGTCGCCGAGGTCGGCCTTGTACGAGGCCAGGTCGCTCGGGTCGACCTGGTCCAGCACGTCCAGGTTGTCGGAGACCAGGTCCTTGTAGGCGGCCTCGGACTGCGAGTAGTTCTTGAAGACGATGCCGGCGTTCTTCGGCTTGTCCAGACCGGCGTACTTGTCGTACGCGGCGACGGTGATCGCCTTGTTGTGCTCCCACGAGACGAACTTGTAGGGGCCGTTGCCGATCGGGTTCTGGCCGTACTTCGCCGGGTCGGTGTAGAAGGCCTTCGGGAGCGGCGAGAAGGCGGTGTAGCCGAGCTTGTACTCGAAGTACGAGACCGGGCCGGTCAGCTGGATGGTGAAGTGGGTGTCGTCGACGACCTTCAGACCGGACATGGTCTCGGCGGTCGGGTCACCCTTCTCCGGGTGCACGGCGTCGTAGCCGGCGATGTCGGAGAACCAGTCCGAGTTGATCTGGTTGTTCTTGGTGTTGGCCGACCAGTTCCAGGCGTCGACGAAGGAGGCCGCGGTCACCGGGGTGCCGTCGTGGAAGGTCCAGCCGGACTTCAGGGTGACGGTGTAGTTGGTGGCGTCGGTGGTCTCGATCTTGTCGGCCACCTGGTTGCGCAGCTTGCCGTTGGTGGGGTCGTAGTCCACGAGACCCTTGAACAGCTGCTTGATGATGCGCCCGCCGCCGACCTCCATGGCGTTGGCCGGCTGCAGCGGGTTCTGCGGCTCGCTGCTCTGGTAGCTGAACGTACCGGCGGCGTTGACGGCCGCGCCGTTCGCACCGCCGCCGCTCGAACCGTTGCTGCCGCAAGCGGTAGCTGCGAGGGCGACCGCGACTGCTGCGACGACCCACTTGGCCTGGCTGGCACCGCGCATGGGTGTGCCTCCTGAATCCGTGTTTCAAACGAGAGCGCACCGCGGGAGTGGCCGGCATCACTGCCGTGGCCGAACGGTGCTTTCCTCGCCCGAGGTTCGGCGCGCACCCCTGCGCGTAACCCTTGACCCGAGCTCGACTGAACCCACTATCGGTCACGCACGGATACGAACATGACCACTAGGGATCTCAATTTGGTCACATGGGTGGCCAGTTAGTTTCGAGAAACGGACATTCAGGACATACACAGACAGGGTCGAAACGGACAGTTGTCGTGAATGACGGGCTGTCACGTCCGATTAACGAACTACTGAGCGGTCATCGACTGCGAAAGTCCTACGCGCGTCGACCACGGAGCGTAATAAAAGCGCCGGCCGGCCGCCCCGCCCCGGAGGGCGGAGGGCCGGCCGACGCCGCTACCGCGTCAGTTCTTCTTGGCGCGCGAGGCCGTGCGGCCGCGCTCCTTCTGGTCCAGGACGACCTTGCGGATGCGCACGGTCTCCGGGGTCACCTCGATGCACTCGTCCTCGCGGCAGAACTCCAGGGACTGCTCCAGCGAGAGCTTGCGCGGCGGCACCAGGTTCTCGGTGGTGTCCGAGGAAGCCGCACGCATGTTGGTGAGCTTCTTCTCCTTGGTGATGTTGATGTCCATGTCGTCCTGGCGCGAGTTCTCGCCGACGATCATGCCCTCGTACACCTCGGTGGTGGGCTCGACGAACAGCGTGCCGCGCTCCTGGATGCCCATCATCGCGAACGGGGTCACCACACCGGCGCGGTCGGCCACCAGGGAGCCGTTGTTGCGCATCCGCAGCTCGCCGAACCACGGCTCGTGGCCCTCGAAGATGGAGTGCGCGATACCGGTGCCGCGGGTGTCGGTGAGGAACTGGGTGCGGAAGCCGATCAGGCCGCGCGAGGGGACGATGAACTCCATCCGAACCCAGCCGGAGCCGTGGTTCGTCATGGTCTCCATCCGGCCCTTGCGGGTCGCCATCAGCTGGGTGATCGCACCGAGGTACTCCTCGGGGCTGTCGATGGTCATCCGCTCGACCGGCTCGTGGGTCTTGCCGTTGATGACCTTGGTGACCACCTGCGGCTTGCCGACGGTCAGCTCGAAGAGCTCCCGGCGCATGGTCTCGACCAGGATGGCCAGCGCCAGCTCGCCACGGCCCTGGACCTCCCAGGCGTCCGGACGCTCGGTCGGCAGCACGCGCAGCGAGACGTTACCGATCAGCTCGCGGTCCAGGCGGTCCTTCACCATCCGGGCGGTGACCTTGTGGCCCTTGCCGCCCTTGCCGACCAGCGGCGAGGTGTTGGTGCCGATGACCATCGAGATGGCCGGCTCGTCCACGGTGATCAGCGGCAGCGCGACCGGGTTCTCCAGGTCGGCCAGGGTCTCGCCGATCATGATGTCCGGGATACCGGCGACGGCGCAGATGTCGCCGGGGCCGGCCACCTCGGCCGGCTTGCGGGTGAGCGCCTCGGTCATCAGCAGCTCGGTGATCTTGACCTGCTGGACCGAGCCGTCCCGCTTCATCCACGCGACCTGCTGGCCCTTGCGCAGCTCGCCCTGCTCGACCCGGCAGAGCGCGATACGGCCGAGGAAGTTGTCGGCGTCCAGGTTGGTGACGTGGGCCTGGAGCGGCGCCTCCTCGTCGTAGACCGGGGCCGGCACGTGCTCGAGGATCGTCGAGAAGAACGGCTCCAGCGAGTCGCTGTCGGCCGGGACGGTGCCGTCCTCGGGCTTGGTCATCGAGGCGACGCCGTCGCGCGCACAGGCGTAGACGATCGGGAACTCGATCTGCTCCTCGGTGGCGTCCAGGTCGAGGAAGAGGTCGTAGGTCTCGTTGATGACCTCGTCGATCCGGGCGTCCGGACGGTCGGTCTTGTTGATGCAGAGGATGACCGGGAGCTTGGCGGTCAGCGCCTTGCGGAGCACGAAGCGGGTCTGCGGCAGCGGGCCCTCGGAGGCGTCGACCAGCAGCACGACCGCGTCGACCATCGACAGGCCGCGCTCGACCTCGCCACCGAAGTCGGCGTGGCCCGGGGTGTCGATGATGTTGATCGTGATCGGAGCGCCACCCTCCTTGGGGTGGTACTTCACGGCCGTGTTCTTCGCGAGAATGGTGATGCCCTTCTCGCGCTCCAGGTCGTTCGAGTCCATCATTCGGTCGTCGAGGTGCTGGTGGGCGGCGAAGGCGCCGGCCTGCTTCAGCATGGCGTCGACCAGCGTGGTCTTGCCGTGGTCGACGTGGGCGACGATGGCAACGTTGCGGATGTCATTGCGCGTGGGCATGCGGAGCGAACTCTCCCGAAATCGTGGGTTACGGCGCCCCGGCTGCGACCCTGCGACTCTACGACCCCTGTTGATCGCTGCCGCCGTACCGCCTGCTACTACCGGTCCACCTGCCGGGCACGACATGCCACGGCTTCCTCCTATCGTACGGGGAACCACCCATGCGAGCCGAAACGGAGGGGTCCGAGGGGGGCAAGATCACAATCCGGGCACCCGTGTCCGCCCCGAACGGGCGCTGCCGGGGCCGGCCCGGAGCGACCGGGCGGGCGGTGTCCACCGGCCCACCCGGTGGCCACCGCGGGCGGCCCGGTCAGCCCTTGAGGAAGCCCAGATCCTGGTAGCGCGGGCCGCCGAAGCCGTACGCGCCGACGCCGGCCACGGTCGTGCGGACGGCGACCAGGTCGGGCCGCTGGTAGAGCGGCACCGAGTGGGCCTCCTGCCAGATCCGGGCGTCGGCCTGCTGGAGCAGGTCGCGCTGGGCGCCCGGGTCCAGCTCGGCGGCGGCCCGGTCGAGCAGCTGGTCGATCTCCTCGCTGCCGGTCCTGGCGTAGTTGAGGCCGACCACCGGCACCCCGTCCGGGCCCGGCCGGGGCTTGGCGTACAGCGCCCGCTCGGCCCCGCCCGGGAATCCGGTGGACGGCCAGGAGAACAGCGCCAGGTCGAAGTCCCCGGTGGCCAGGTGCTGCTCCACGAAGGTCTCCGGGGCGACCTCCTGCGGCTTGACCGTGATGCCGGCCGCGGCCAGTTCGGTGGCCAGCTCGTCGGCCGTCCGGCGGGCGGTCACCGAGCCCTCCGGGAGCAGCAGGCCGAGGGTCAGCTCCTTGCCGTCCTTGCTGCGGGTGCCGTTGTTCACGGCCCAGCCGGCCTGGTCGAGCAGTTCGGCGGCCGGGGTGGTGCCGAGCGCGGCGCTGTTGTCGCGGTAGCCGTCCTGGTCGGTCATCAGCAGGTGGTTGCCGAGCGCGGCCGCCTTGAGGCCGAGCGGCCCGAGGGCGGCGGTGGCGGTCTTCTGCCGATCGACCGCGCGGGCCACCGCGCGGCGCACGTTCGGGTCGGTCAGCGGGCCCCGGGTGGAGTTCAGGGTGAGCTGGGTGAAGGCGGGGGCCGCGGCCCGGTGCAGGGTGAGCCCGGGCAGCGCCTCGGCGCGCTTGAGCGCCTGGGCGGAGGCCTCGGCCACGGCGGCGGCGTCCGGCGGGGCGGCGCCGGGGCTGTCCGCCGGCACGGCGCGGTCCACCGAGGAGGTCAGGGCGGCGACGTCGAGGCGGTCCTGGTCGAGCGCGTCCAGCCGGTCGGCGGCCGGGACGGCGAGGAAGTCGAGCTCCTGCGCCTTGGCCGGCTCGCCCCACCAGTGCGGGTTGCGGGCCAGCACCACCTTGCCGCCGGCCTTGTCGTAGGAGGTCACCTCGAACGGTCCGGCCGAGGTGCGGAAGGTGTCCGCCAGCGGCTGGTTGAACGCCTCCGGGGTGCCGGTGACGGCGGCCGGGTAGAGCGGGCTGAACAGGGACCGCCAGGGCGCGTACGGCTGCTTCAGGACGACCCTGACCTCGTGCGGGTCGGCGCCCTGGGTGACCGACTCGATCGCCGGGTACCCGGCCGGGTGGTCGCTGCGGTAGGCCGGGTCGGCGCCGGACAGCGCCTTCCACTGGGCGGTGAAGTCGGCGGCGGACAGCGGGCTGCCGTCGCTCCAGACCGCCTTCGGGTTGAGGTGGTAGGTGATGGTCTGCGGCTGCTGCCCGGCCGGGGTCGAGGAGGCGGACTCCAGGTAGTCCCGGTCGGCGCCGGCCCGGGCGTGCGCGTCCAGCCGGAACAGGCTGGGCAGCAGGGCGTGGGCCAGCAGGGCGGAGTCCGCGGTGGCCTCGTTCTGGTGGACGTTCAAGGTGGCCGGCACGGCGTCCACCGCCCACCGCAGGGTGCCGCCGTCGCGGACCGTCGAGCGGTCGGTGCCGCCGAGGTCGGCGGCGGCGGGTGCGGGCGCGGGGTCGTCCGAGCAGCCGGCCGCGGTGGCGGCCATGAGCAGGGCGAGGGCCGCCGCGACGACCTGGTTGGCGCGCATGCGCTCCTCCGTCGGATAGTCAGCCGACCCGAAGACACGGGTGGAGACCACTGAAGGACGGCCGGGGGCGCCCGCCGCGGCGACACGGCGGGGAGGTGCGCACAAAGCACCCGGCCGGGCTACAGCGCGAGCTCGAACCAGACGATCTTGCCCTTGGGGGTGCGCCGGCTGCCCCACCGCTCGGCGAGCAGACTGACCAGCTGGAGGCCGCGACCGCCCTCGTCGGTCTCCTGGGCCCGGCGCTGGCGGGGCTGGGCGTAGCCGTCGTCCCAGACCTCGCAGACCATGGTGCGGTCGCGCAGCAGCCGCAGCCGGATGTCGCCCCGGCCGTGCCGCAGCGCGTTCGTGACCAGCTCGCTGACCAGCAGCTCGGTGGTGTCCACCAGCTCGTCCAGACCGCGCACCAGCAGCCAGCCGCAGGCCAGCTCGCGGGCCTTGGCGACCGAGGTGAGGTGCGGGGGCAGCTTCCAGTCGCCGACCGAGTCCTCCGCCAGCGGCACCACCTTGGCCATCAGCAGGGCGATGTCGTCCTCGCCGTGGTGCGGATTGAGCTCGTCCAGCACCTCGTCGCAGAGCTGTTCCAGCTCGCGGGAGCCGTTGTCGAGCGCCTCCCGGAAGGCCCGCAGGCCCTCGTCCAGCTGGTGCTTGCGGGACTCCACCAGGCCGTCGGTGTAGAGGCCGAGCACGGTGCCCTCACCGAGGGTCACCTCGACCTCCTCGAAGGGCTCGCCGCCGACGCCGAGCGGCAGACCGGGCGGTACCTCGATCATCCGGGCCGGCTCGCCGGGGGCGAGCAGGGCCGGCGGCAGGTGGCCGGCGTTGGCGAACACGCAGCGCTGCTTGACCGCGTCGTAGACGGCGTACACGCAGGTGGCGAGGTAGACCTCGGAGATCTCCTCGCCCGACTGGGTGTCGTCGCCCAGGCCCCGGGCGATCTCGTCCAGGGCGGAGAGCACCTCGGCCGGGTCCAGGTCGAGCATGGCCAGGGTGCGCACGGCCGTCCGCAGCTGGCCCATCGCGACGGCGGCGCGCAGGCCGCGGCCCATCACGTCGCCGATCACCAGGGCGGTGCGGCTGCCGGGCAGCGGGATGACGTCGAACCAGTCGCCGCCGACCTCGGTGTTGTTGTTGCTGGGCAGGTAGCGGCGGGCGATCTCCAGACCGCTGGCGGCCGGCTTGCCGGGGGGCAGCAGGCTGCGCTGCAGGATCAGCGCCCGCTCGTGCTCGCGGCGGTAGAGCCGGGCGTTGTCGACGCAGACGGCGGCGCGGGCGACCAGTTCCTCGGCGATCGCCACGTCACGGGCGTCGAACGGCTCGCTGCCGATCGCGCGGGACAGCTGCACCAGGCCGAGCACCTGGTTGCGGGCCACCAGCGGGACCACCAGGGTCGAGCGCAGCAGCGGGTCGGGGCCGGGCTGCGGGACGGTGGAGCGTCCGGTGCGCAGGGCGCGGGCGTGCGGGGAGCGGGGCGGGTAACAGAGCGTGCCGCCGGCCTCGGCGACCTGGACGGTGCCGCCCTGGGCGCCGAACACCGAGGAGGCGTTGCCGACGCTGCTGCGCACGGCGACCCGGCGCAGTTCGCCGCAGCCGTCCAGGACGCCGGGGCGGCCGGTCAGCGGGCCGGCGTCGCCGGTGAGCAGGGCGGTGTACAGGTCGACGTTGGCCACGTCGCAGAACTGCGGGACGATCACGTCGAGCAGTTCGTTGGCGGTGGTCTCCAGGTCGAGGGTGGAGCCGATGTGGCTGCTCGCCTCGTTCAGCAGGGCGAGGTTGCGGCGCACGCCGGCGGCCTCGCGCTCGGCGACGTGCCGGCCGGTGACGTCCTGGACCTGGCCGGCGACGCCCATCGGGTGGCCGGCGGCGCCGTTCAGCCGGTAGAGCGAGATCGACCAGGCGCGGTTCTCGTCCCGGCGGGTGAGCTCGCCGCCCTCGGCGGCCCGGTTGACCGGCACCGCGCCGCTGAAGCGCAGGTCGAGGATGGGCACGCCGCTGTCGAGGACCTTGCGCAGGGCGACCGCGAGCCGGTCGGCGTCCCCGGCCGGGAAGAGGTCGGCCGGGCCGAGCCCCTGGAGGTCCGGCGGGGCCAGGCCGACGACGGCGGCGAAGGCGTCGTTGACGCGCTGCAGGACGAGCTGGGGGTCGAACAGGAAGAAGCCGGTCGGGGTCTGCCCGAAGACGGCCTCGGAGGCGGCCAGCTCGGTCTCGATGGTGCGCAGCCGGCCGAGGTCGACCGCGAGGCAGGTGGCGCCGGCGGCCTCGATGCCGGCGCTGGCGGGCATCAGGTAGAGCTCGGCGAGGCCTTCGCCGCCGGCCATGTCCCGGTACGGGGCGGTGCCCACCCACTCCTCGCCGGACAGGATCCGCTCCAGCCGGGCCCGGCCGCGTTGCCACAGCTCGCGGGGGACGAAGGTGGTGATCGGGTCGGCGCCGACCGCGTCGGCGGCGGGGAAGCCGAAGAACTCCGCGGCGCGGTCGCTCCACTGGCTGATCCGGCCGTCGGGGCCGATCGCGAAGGTGGCGACCCGGATGAAGTCGTAGATGGATCCGGCCGGGCCCCGGCCCCAGCCGGCCGGCTGGGGTGCCGGTACCGGGCGTCGTGCCCCGATCGGGGCACCCGGCTGACCGGGCACGGCGGCATGACCGCTGCCACTCGTCGCGTTCCGCGCCGGGAGACTGTTCAACGGACCGACCCCTCCAACCCGTGCCCATCCGGATGTCGAGAAGACCGAATATTCGAAGTCCGAGTATTCATCATCAGGGCGCACCCGCACACGTCCCTGACATCACAACATCGAATCGGGCAGCTGAACCCTGTGTCCCGACGGTATAAGCAGCTGCCGGGTTCCCTGCCGCTCTGGCAGGATCTCAGCGCTTCGAGAACTCGAAATCGCTTGTCCCAGGGGGGAACAGACGTGCGATCAGCACGCACCGCGGCGGTAGCCGCACTCGTACTCTCGGTCACCGGCATCCTTCCGGTGGCCGGCTCCGCGCAGGCCGAGGCCGAGAACCTGTACGTGGACGGTAAGAATCCGCGGTGCTCCGACGCGGGCGCCGGGAGCCAGGCCGTCCCGTACTGCACGGTCTCGGCCGCCGCGCGGGCGGTGCGGCCGGGGCAGACCGTCCGGATCGCCCCGGGTGAGTACCCGGAGCAGGTCGAGCTGACCGTCTCCGGCACCCCGGCCGCGCCGATCACCTTCACCGCCACCGCCCCGCAGGAGGTGGGGGTCGGCGGCAGCCAGCCGCACGCCTTCACGCTGACCGGGGTCCACGACGTCCGGCTGACCTCACTGGTGGCCCGGACGACCGCGCGGGAGTCCGTACTGGTGACGGACTCCACCGGCATCACGCTCGACCGGATCGAGCTGGACAGCGGGCTGCGGGTGACCGGCCGCAGCTCCGACGTCACGGTCAGCCGCAGCTTCCTGACCGGCGCCGGCTCCGCCGCCGGCGCGGTGGTGGTGGACCCGGGAGTGGTGCGGACGGTGCTCACCACCAACGAGATCAGCGGCGGGGCGCCGCGCGGGGTCGCGGTGACCGACGCACCGGGGACGGTGGTCACCGCGAACACCGTGCAGCAGTCCTGCGGCCTGGCCGTCGAGCTGGCGGGGGGCTCCGCCGGCTCGACGGTGGAGAACAACGTCCTGCTGACCCGGCCCGGGCCCGTCTGCGCGGCCCCCGGCCGGGTCGCCGTGTCGGTGTCGGCCGCCTCGGTGCCGGGCACCACGGCGGACTACAACGTGGTCGGCGGCTCCACCGCCCCGGCGTACCTGTGGGCCGGCCGGCCGTACCCCGATCCGGGGTCCTTGCGCGCGGGCACCGGCCAGGGCGGGCACGACCTGGCGTGGACCGGCGGCTGGGAGAACACGCCGGAGGGCTCCCCGCTGATCGACTCGGCCGACGCGCTCGCGCCCGGCATGCTGGACACCGACCGGCTGGGCAACCCCCGGGTCGACGACCCGCTGGTCGCCGACTCGGGCACCGGCCCGGGCCCGGTCGACCGCGGCGCCGTCGAGCGGCAGGACCCGCTCTCGGCGGTCGTCCTCGCGGCGGCGAGCACCGAGCCCGGCAAGCCGCTCGACGTGGTCCTGACCGGGCAGATCACCTCCCCCTGGTACCCGGTGGCCAGCAGCTCGCTGGACTTCGGCGACGGCAGCCCCGTGCTGTCCCCCGCGGTGCTCCCGACCACCCACACCTTCCCCCGCCAGGGCAGGTACCGGGTCACCGCGAAGGTGACCGACACGGCCGGCCGCACGGCCTCGTACACGCGGACCGCCGCGGTCGACGCGCCGGCCGAGATCCGGCCGGTGCTCCAGGTGGTCCGCGGCACCGCGGGCACCGGGCCCGACGACCGGTCGCTGCGGGTGGCGGTGAGCGCGGCGGACACCGTGAGCCCGTGGCCGGTGGCCCGGTACACCTTCGACTTCGGCGACGGCACGGCGGCGGTGGAGCAGGCCGGTGTCCCCGGCTGGAACACCCACGAGTACGCCGCCGCGGGCACGTACACCGTCACCGAGACGGTCCTGGACGACCACGGCCGCTCGGCCACCACCAGCCACCCGGTCACCGTGGGCAGCGTCTTCGTGCCGGTGGCGGCGGCGCGGATCCTGGACACCCGCTCCGCGCTGGGCGCGCCCGGGCCGCTCGGTCCGGACGGGGTGCTGAGGTTCCAGGTCACCGGGCGCGGCGGCGTCCCGGCCGGGGGCCGGGTGACCGCCGTGCTGCTCAACCTCACGGCCACCCAGGCGAGCGCGGACACCCACGTCACCGCCTTCCCCGGCAGCACCGCGCCGACCGCCTCCAACCTCAACGTCCGGGCCGGCCAGGACGTGGCCAACGCGGTGCTGGTGCCGGTGGCCGCGGACGGCACCGTGGCGCTGTCCAACCACAACGGCCAGGTGCAGCTGATCGCCGACGTCCAGGGCTACTACACGACGGACGCCTCCGGGCCGGCCCTGCAGGCGGGCCTGACCATGCCGCTGCGGGCGCTGGACACCCGCTCCGGGCTCGGCGGCGCGAGGGGCCAGGTGGGGCCGGACTCCGTGGTCCGGGTCAAGGTCCGCGGCCCGGGCCTGCTGCCCTCCTACGCCAAGGTCGCCGTGCTGAACGTCACGGCGACCGAGGGCAGCGCGGACAGCCACGTCACGGCGAGCACCACCGGCGCGCCGCAGTCCGCCTCCAGCCTGAACTTCGGCGCCGGCCGGACGGTCTCCAACCAGGTCACCGTCCCGATCGCGGACGACGGCACGGTGGCGCTGCGCAACCACAACGGCAGCGTGCACCTGATCGCCGACATCCAGGGCCTGTACGTCGAGCGCTCCGGCGGCGGCTACCCGATCCTGACGGTCGCGCCCACCCGGCTGCTGGACACCAGGACCGACGGCGGGCGCCTGGGCGCCGGCGGCACCGTCAAGGTCAAGGTGGCCGGCCGAGGCGGTCTCCCGGAGGGGGTGGCCGCCGTGATCGTCAACCTCACCGCCGTCGGCGCCTCGGCCGACAGCTGGCTCGGCGCCTACCCGAGCGGCTCGTCCGTGCCGGTGGCGTCCGACCTCAACGTCGCCCCGGGCGCCACGACGGCGAACCTGGCGATGGTGCCGGTGGGCTCCGACGGCTCCATCGAGGTCTCCAACAACAGCGGCAGCGTCGACCTCCTGGTCGACCTCCAGGGCTACATCCCCTGAGCCGCCCCGGGGCCGCGGACCTCAGTACTCCGCGGCCCCGGCACCCTCGCCGCCCCCGGCCTCGGCGCCGTCGCCCTCGCCGCCCTCGCCCTCGCCGGCGGGCAGCAGCTCGAACCAGACCACCTTGCCCATCCCCTCCGCCCGGGCGCCCCAGTGCAGCGCGAGGCGGCGGACGAGCTCCAGACCGCGGCCGCCCTCGTCCCCCTCGGCCGCGTGCCGCTCCCGGGGCGGGTCGGGCAGCGGGTCGGAGATCTCCACCAGCAGGGTCTCGCCGAGCGTGAGGCGGACCCCGATCGGGGCGCTGGCGTACCGGACGGAGTTGGTCACCAGCTCGCTGACCAGCAGCTCGGCGGTGTCGGTCAGGTGCTCCATGGCCCACTCGGCGAGCGCGCCGCGCACCAGCCGGCGGGCCCGGGAGACGGCGGTGGGCTCGGCCGGCAGCGTCCAGCCGGCCGTCGGCACCCCCGCCTTCCCCCGGCCGAGCCGGGCCAGCAGCAGGGCCACGTCGTCCGGCTCGCGGCCCTGCTCCATGGTGTCCAGCACCGCCTCGCAGGCCTGCTGGATCGAGGCGTACGGCTGCTCCAGCACGCTGAGCAGCCGGCCGAGGCCGACATCCAGGTCCTTGTCCCGCGACTCCACCAGTCCGTCGGTGCACATCGCCAGCAGGCTCCCCTCCGGGATCTCCAGCTCGATCGATTCGAACGGGACGCCACCGACCCCGAGCGGCGCCCCCGAGGGCAGGTCGAGCACCTGCCCGACGCCGCCGGGCAGCGGGCCGCCGGCCTGCGGCGGGGGGTTGGTCCCGTCGTCCTTCGGCACGATCAGCACCGGTGGGATGTGGCCCGCCTTGGTCGCCACCAGGCGCCCGGTCGCGGGGTCGAAGACGGCGTAGACGCAGGTCGCCAGGAGCGCCTCGTCCGGGCCCTGGGCCAGGTCGTCGGCCAGCTCGTGGACATGCCGCAGCAGCAGCTCCGGGGCCAGGTCAAGCCCGGCCAGGGTGCGCACGGCCGTCCGCAGCCGGCCCATCGTGGCGGCGGCCCGCAGGCCGTGGCCCATCACGTCGCCGACCACCAGCGCGGTGCGGTCGCCGGGCAGCGGGATCACGTCGAACCAGTCGCCGCCCACCTCGGTGCCGCTGCTGCCCGGTACGTAGCGGTAGGCCACCTCGACCCCGGCCGGCTGCGGCACCTGCTGCGGCAGCAGGGTGCGCTGGAGGGTGAGCGCGGCGGTGCGCTCGCGGGCGTAGAGCCGGGCGTTGTCCAGCGAGGAGCCGGCCCGGTCGGCGAGCTCGACGGTGAAGGCCAGGTCGTCCCGGTCGAAGCCCTCCCGGTACCCGGCCCGGCTGACCACCAGCAGGCCGATCACGATCCCCCGGGCGCGCAGCGGGACCACCAGCCGGGAGTGCACCCCGAGGTCGTGGGCGGCCTGCACCTTGGGATCGCCTGGGTAGCTGATGTCACTCAACTCGTCACTGCCGGATAGCAGTTCGGGCACGCCGCTGCGCAGCACCCGGCCGAAGGCGGAGTCCTCGGAGAAGGTGATCCTGGCCCCCCTGCGGAGCATCGCCTCGACCTCGGGGCCGTCCTGCACGGAGGCGACGCCCAGCTGGAGCAGCGAGGTCCGCCGGTCGTGGCCGTGCCGCGGCAGGTCGTCGCCGTGCGCGACCGCCTGGAGCAGGATGACCCCGGCGTAGTCGGCCAGCCGGGGCACCACGGCGCCGGCCAGCTCCTGCGCGATCCGGGAGGCGTCCAGCAGGTCGCCGACGCGCGAGCCGAACTCGTTGAGCAGCGAGAGCCGGCGCCGGGCGTGCTCGACCTTGGCGACCGCGCGGTAGCGCTCCGTCACGTCCATCACCGTGCCGGAGATGCCCAGCACCCGCCCGGAGCGGTCGGTCATCCGGCTGTAGGAGATCGAGCGGAAGCCGGAGCGGGCGGTGAGCGGCGAGGCCAGCGTGACGTCGATGACCGGCTCGCCGGTGGCCAGCACCTGGCGCTGGATCGCGGTGATCTCGTCGGCGGCCCGCTCGGGCAGGGTCTCGCCGGTGGTCCGGCCGACGTGGTCCTCGGGCAGCACGCCGTTCATCTCGGCCAGGGTCTGGTTGACGGCGGTGTAGCGCAGGTCGGTGTCCAGGATCGCGATCCCGAGCGGCGACTGCTCGAACAGCGCGTCCCGGACCGCCAGGTCGTGCTCGACGGCCCGCAGGGTGGCCGCGTCGGCCATCGCGACCTGCAGGAACGGCGTGCCGTCGCCGTCCACCAGCAGCGAGATCCGGGCCTCCACCGCGACCCGGGTGCCGTCCCGGTCGGTCAGCTCGGTGAGGCCGTGCCAGCGGCCCTGGCTCAGGGTCTCCCGGACCGCCGCCCGGGCCTGCGCGACCAGCTCCGGGTCGCCCATCAGCTCGTCGATCAGCCGGCCGACCAGCACCTCGCTCGGCCAGCCGAGCATCTCCTCGGCCGCCGGGCTCCACAGCACCACGCGGCCGGCCGTGTCCAGGATCGCGACCGCGAGCTTCACCACATCGAACAGGCTGCCCCTGGCCCGGTCGACCGGCGCCCCGCCCGGCGGCGGGGCGGTGCCCGGGGCGGCCCGGCCCGGGTAGCCGAGGGTCGGGCGCCCGCGCAGCGGGGTGAGCGCGGGGGGCGGGCCGGCCGGGCCGCGGACGGACCGGTCGGGAGGGCGGTCGGACCGGTCGGGAGGGCGGTCGGCGCTGCGCGCGTCCTCCCCCGACTCGCCGCGGGGCGGGCGGGCCGGTCCGCGCAGGCGGGCCCGGGCGGCGGCGCCGCCGCGGGCGCCACCGGCGCGCAGGCCGAACCGGGGAGCACGCCGCGACCCATGCCCGGGAAGGCCCTGGGCCCGCTCTCCCTCGCCGCTTCCCGTGCTCACCACCTACCGGGCCTCCGGCTTCCGGGCGGCGCACCGCGGCGGGACGCCGGGGTGCGGGCGCTCACCACCCGGCGGCCGGTTGGCTCACCGATGGTGACGAATGCTGCCGAACAGTGACATACCCAGCAGAACCCGGCACTATCCCGGCATACGGGTCGTCTTTACCGATTGACCTACCTGGACCAACGGGATCCCGGACCGACCGCGGCGCGGGGCCGGTTCAGGCCGGGCCGGCGAGCAGCTCGGCGACGTGCGGCAGGACCTCGCGGTCGTGCTCCAGCCAGTCGACGTCGTGCAGTTCGCCGGGGCCGAGCCAGCGCAGTTCGCTGTGGTCCGCCAGCGGCCGGGGCTCGCCGGAGACCAGTTCGGCCGCCCAGATCCGCAGCTCCAGCCCGGGCCGCACCGGCCACCGGCCCGGCAGCTCCCGCAGGGCCCGGGCCCGTACGCCCAACTCCTCCAGCAGCTCCCGCTCCAGGGCCTGCTGCTGGGTCTCGCCCGGCTCGGCCTTGCCGCCCGGGAACTCCCAGAAGCCGGCCACCTCGGGCGGGGCGCTGCGCCGCGCCGCCAGTACCCGGCCCCGGTGGATGAGAGCCCCACCGACCACGATCCGCGTCTCCATGGGCGCCGACCCTACGCCGACTCGCGCTCCACCCAGTACAGCTGCTTGTGGCCGCGGGCCTCGTACTCGGCGGCCAGCGCCTCGGCCGCGGCGCGGGTCAGGCCGCCGGCCACCCGGTAGCGGTTGCCGTTGTCGTCCTGGCGCATCACCCGAAAGGTCTCCACGGCGCGACGGTACCGGGCCCGGCCCGGTGGGGGACAGGCCGGGCCCGGAGCAGAACTCCGACCGTAGGGGCGGACTGCTACCGCCGGGTACGGAGGTGGTTAACAGCAGGTAAGCCGGCCCCGCGCCGGCGCGGCCGGCGGCAGGGCGGCGCGAGACTACCGGACCGCACCGGTGAGGGACATACCGTCGGCCAACCCCCGGCAAACTAGGGGCGCCGGGCCGTCCCACCCCTTGGTACGGCGCGCGAATCCACTCGACCCGCCGACCGGGCGGCGGGGAGAATCGTGCGCATGGGCAAGACCTACGAGCGCATCGACGGCCGCCTGCGGGAGTTCATCGAGCAGCAGCCGGTCTTCTTCGTCGCCACCGCGCCACTGGCGGCACACGGACACGTCAACGTCTCCCCCAAGGGCCGCTCCGGTACCCTCGCGGTGCTGGACGAACTGACCCTGGCCTACCTGGACTTCGGCGGGAGCACCGCGGAGACCATCGCCCACCTGCGGGAGAACGGCCGGGTCACGCTGATGTGGTGCGCCTTCGAGGGCCCGCCCACGGTGGTGCGGGTGCACGGCCGCGGCGAGCCGGTCTTCCGGGACGATCCGCGCTTCGCCGGGCTGATCGGGCACTTCCCGCCGGAGGCGGACGGTGCGGGGCTGCGGGCCGTGGTGCTGGTGGCGGCCGAGCGGATCAGCGACTCCTGCGGCTTCGCCGTGCCGTTCATGGACTACCGCGCCGACCGGGAGCTGCACGCCCAGCACTTCGGCCGCAAGTCGGACGAGGAGTTCGGCGCGTACTGCGAGGGCAAGAGCCACGTCGGCACCAGCCTGGACGGCCTGCCCGCGCTGCCGTTGCCGCTGCCGCCCCGGCCGGGCTGAGCCGGCCGGGGCGCAGGGGTCGGGTCAGCCGACGGTGAACCAGGTGGTGCGGGACTTCTTCCACTCGGCGTGGGTCAGGTCCTTGGCCTCGGTGCCGTCGCCGTACAGGTCGGCGGAACCGTCGTCGGTGATCAGCTGCGCGCGGGCGCCCGGCACGGTCAGGTCCGGCACGTCCACCACGGCCTCCCAGCCGCCGGCGTCGCTGGTCGGCAGGTCCAGCACCTTGACCGGGGCGTCGGCGGGCCGACCGGTCCAGCGGTAGAGCGCGTACGGGTCGGAGTTGTCGTCGGCCGCCCAGGAGCCGGCCACGATCAGGTACTGGTCGGCCGCGTTCTTGCGGATGTCGCGGATCGACAGGCCGCCGAGGTCCAGCGTGATCGGGGTGCCGAAGGTGGCGTGCACCGAACCGCCCGCCAGCTGGTCGAAGTTGGTCACCGGCACCAGCAGCGCCTTGCCGCCGTTCGCGGGCGGCACCAGCGGGGCCCGGAAGCCCACGTACGCGGTGGTGGTGGAACCCGGCGCGAACTCCAGGCCCTCCACGTTGAAGCCGTCGATCTGCTTGGGGATCTCACCCGCGGCGGCGCCGGCCGCGAAGCCGTAGCGGTTGCCGTTCGCCTTGTCCCAGGCGATCAGGTCGGCGCGCAGGCCCTTGTACGAACCGCCCAGGGTGAGCTGGGTGGTGGCGCCCGAGCCGGTGATCGTGGTGGTGAACAGCGTCGCCCGGTCGGCCTTGACCTCGCCGTCCTTGTTGTTGCCCAGCGAGCCCAGCCAGTAGATCGTGTTGCCGACCCGGCCGGCGGCCTCGATGTCGATCTCCTTGGACACCCCGAGCGAGGAGGAGAAGTCCCAGGTGCGCACCGGCGCGCCGGAGCGGCTGCGGTCGTACAGCCGCAGCACGTTGGACTCGTCGTCGGCGACCACGGCGTAGCCGCCGCCGGCGTCCACGGCCGCCGAGGCGTCGCTGGAGCCGGTCAGGTAGCGGGCGTCGACGGCGTGCTGCACCGCGGCCGAGGCCGCGTAGTGCAGGGTCTTGGTGGCGGTCTTGCCGCCGAGGCCGGTGACCTTGACGGTCAGGTCGGTGTAGCCGACACCGCGGGCGGCCACCGTCAGGGTGCGGGTGCCGGTGGTGCCGGCGACCGTGACGTCGGTGGTCTTCGCCACCGAGCTCTTGCTGGTCGCGGAGGCGGCCACGGTCAGGGCCGAGACGTCCGCCCCGCTCTGGGACACCGTCACGGTGACGGTCGGGTCGCCGGTGGCGCCGACCGCGCCGGACAGGTAGCTCGCCGAGAGCGAGATGACGGGGGTGCCGTAGCTCGCCGCCGAGGCGGGAGCGGCGAGCGCGGGGACGGCGGCGAGCAGCAGCGCTGCCGCGGCGAGACCGAGCGAGCTGGGACGGGACACCTGATGGCCCTTCGACGGACGGGGGGTTGCGAGGTCCGCACCAGGGTGGAGCTGCCGGGCGAACGGCAGAGATACATCGTCCGGTGGTTCGGCGAACAGCTCACCGCGCCCCGTAGCGTGGGGCGGAACCGACAGATTGGACCAGCCACCCATGCCCGCGCCCCGCCCCTACGTGCTGCTGAGCGCCGCCGTGTCGATCGACGGCCGGCTCGACGACGCCGGCCCCGAACGGCTGCTGCTCTCCAACGCCGAGGACTTCGACCGGGTGGACGAGGAGCGGGCCGGCAGCGACGCGGTGCTGGTCGGCGGGAACACCCTGCGCCGCGACAACCCGAGGCTGCTGGTCAACTCCGCCCACCGCCGGGCGGCGCGGCTGGCGGCCGGCCGGCCGGCGTACCCGCTGAAGGTGACGCTCAGCGCGAGCGGCGAGCTGCCGGCCGGGCTGAACTTCTGGCACACCGGCGGGGACAAGGTCGCGTACACCACCGACGCCGCGGCGCCCCGGCTGCGCGCGGAGCTGGCCGGGCTGGCGGAGGTGGTGGGGGTGGGCCCGCAGGTCGGGCTCGGGGCGGTGCTGGACGACCTCGGCGGGCGCGGGGTCGGGCGGCTGATGGTCGAGGGCGGCGGCAGCGTGCACACCCAGTTCCTGGCCCAGGGCCTGGCCGACGAGCTCCAGCTGGCGCTCGCCCCGCTGCTGGTCGGGCAGGTGGACGCGCCGCGCTTCCTCGGCGTGGCCGACTTCCCGGGCGGGCCCGGGCGGCGGATGCGGCTGCTGGAGGCACGTACGGTGGGCGATGTCGTCCTGCTCAGGTACGCCCCGAAGGAGTCCGCCCCGTGACCAGCCCCGCGACCGCCGATCTGCGCTGGCTGGCCCGCGCCGTCGAGCTGTCCCGCAACTGCCCGCGCTCCGGGACCGCCTTCTCGGTCGGCGCGGTGATCGTCGACGCGCAGGGGCGCCCGATCAGCGAGGGCTGGAGCCGGGAGCTCGACCCGCACAACCACGCCGAGGAGGCCGCGCTCGCCAAGCTGCCGGCCGGCGATCCGCGGCTGCGCGGCGCGACCGTCTACAGCTCGCTGGAACCGTGCGGGCAGCGTGCCTCCCGGCCGCTCACCTGCGCCCAGCTGATCATCGCGGCCGGGGTGCCGCGGGTGGTGGTGGCCTGGCGTGAGCCGGACCTGTTCGTCACGGCCTGCCAGGGGACGGCGCTGCTGGCGGCCGCCGGGGTGGAGGTGGTCGAGCTGCCGGAGCTGGCCGCGGCGGCCCGGGAGGTCAACGCGCACCTGCTGGAGCGGTGATTTTGTAAGCTGTGAAAACAAACCAGCTTCCAGGAGGTCCCGCATGCCCGCCGTCATCCTGTCCGCCCGCGCCCTGCTGTTCGACATGGACGGCACCCTGGTCAACTCCGACGCCGTGGTCGAGCGGTGCTGGCGCGGCTGGGCCGAGCGCAACGGGCTGGACCCGGACGAGGCGATGAAGGTGGTGCACGGGCGCCAGGGGCACCTGAGCATGGCCATCCTGCTGCCCGACCGCCCGATGGAGCAGAACCTCGCGGAGAACCGGCAGATGCTCGCGGAGGAGACCGCCGACGTCGAGGGCGTGGTGGCCGTCCCCGGGGCGGCCGCCCTGCTGGCCGCGGCCGAGCGGCTGCCGCGGGCGCTGGTGACCTCCGCCGACGAGGCGCTCGCCCGGGTCCGGATGGGCGCGGCCGGGCTGCCGCTGCCGGAGCTGCTGGTGACCGCCGAGTCGGTCGGCGCCAGCAAGCCCGACCCGGAGGGATTCCTGAAGGCCGCCGCGGCGCTGGGCTTCGCCCCGGAGGACTGCGTGGTCTTCGAGGACTCCGAGGCCGGCATAGCGGCCGGCCGGGCCGCCGGCATGCAGGTGGTCGGGGTCGGCCCGCGGGCCGCCGCCCACGGGCCGACCGTCCAGGTGGCGGACCTCACCCGGGTCCTGGTCGAGCCTCAGGCCGACGGCGCGATCCGGCTGTGGATCAGCTGAGACCGACCCAGCGCGGGTACGGCTGCGGTCACGGCTTCGCGGCCGGGAACACCGCATCGGCCAACCCGAGCACGTACGAGAGGTTCGCGCCGCGGACATCGGTCGGGTTGAGCGAGTAGACGATCTTCCGGCCGAGGTCGCGGGTGGCGAACACCCCGCTGGTCCACCCCGGGCGGGAGCCGGTCTTGCCCCACAGGTCGACGCCGTTGATCTGCACGTGCTCCAGCCCCGCGCTCATGCAGGCCCGGCCGCCGTTGCCGTCCGGCGTGGTGGCGCAGTGGCTGTTCTCCCGGTTCGGCACGTCGGGGACGGTGAACAGCAGCCGCTGCTGGGCCCCGGGCAGCAGCCGGCCCTCGAACAGCGCCGTGAAGAAGCGGTCCAGATCGGGGGCGCTGGAGATCAGCCCGCCCTCGGCCCACGGCCAGGGGCTCTGCTCGGTGACGTCCACCGGCCGCGAACCGCCGTCCGCGGTGGGCACGGTGAGGTACACCCGGGCGGCCGGGCGGGCCAGGCCGCTGTCGGTGGCGGCCGGCACGGCGGTGTCGCGCAGGCCGAGCGGGCGGATGATCCGCTGCTGCACCTCGTGCGCGTAGCTGTGGCCGGTGACCTGCTCGACCAGCAGGCCCAGCACGAAGGTGTTCATCCCGTTGTACTGCTGCGCGCTGCCCGGCGCGAAGCGCAACTGCTGGCCGGCCGTGCCCGCGACCACCTCCTGCGGGGTGATGCTCTGCGTCCGGTGCTCGACGAACCAGGCGTTGGTGCCGTCGCCCCACGCGTCACCGTTGCCGCCCGGCAGCCCGCTGGTGTGGTTCAGCAGCTGGCCGATGGTGATCGGGGGCCAGCCGGCCGGCAGGACGCCCGGCAGGTAGCGCTGCACCGGGGCGTCCACGTCGATCCGGTGCTCCGCGGCGAGTTGGAGCACCACCGCGGCCGTGAACACCTTGGAGATCGAGCCGATCCGGAACCGGCCGTCGACGTCCACCGGCCGACCGGTGGTCAGATCCCCCGTGCCCCAGGAGGTCTCGTAGCGGCCCGCACTGCCGGTGACCCGGAGCAGGGCGCCGGTCAGGTCGGCGTCGGGCAGCGCGGGCAGCGCCCGGCGGATCGCCTCCCGGTCCAGCGGCGGCAGCTGACCGGCGGCCGATCGGGCGGACTGTGGCACGGGGGCGGCCGATCGGGCCGCCTCCGGGGCCGGGGCGGCCGCCAGCGCCGGGGTGGCGAGGGTGGCCGCCAGCGCGACCACCAGCGCGCCGGTGGCGGCCATCCTGCTCCAACGCGCGTGCTTCACCGTGGTGTTCATGCTCCGGATACCCCCGATTGATCGACTGCGGACCGGCCTCCCCGATCCCTCGACCAGCCTGCCGGGGCGGGCCCGGCCCGCCATCCGGGTTCGCCCCCGAACAAACCCCGGCCCGCCCCGGACCGACCCCTGAGCCGTCACCGGAGCCGGTCAGGGGCAGTTGCGCGGCGCGCCGTCCTCGGCGGCGGCGAACCGGCGGCCGGACTCCTGCGCCTGGGCCAGCCTGCGCAGGCTCAGCAGCACCGGCTCGTAGAGCACGGTGAGCGCGACGGCCGCCTCCACCTGCGCCATCGGACCCTCGAACTCCTGCACCATGTCCAGGTCGTCGACGGCCAGTTGCGCGGCCGCCCGGGCGTACGGCGCCAGGTGGGCGAGGCCGGCCGGGTAGTCGAGCCGGGTGAGTGCGGCGACGGCGGCGACCAGGGTCCGGTAGGGCGTCGCGCGGGGGTCGCACCGCCAGTCGAGCTCCGCCAGCAGCTTCGCCACCTCGCGCTCGGCGGCCTCGGCGGCCGGGTCCTCCTGATCCGGCCGCGGTCCGGCCGGGAGCGCCTGCATCGCGGTGCCCAGCCGGGCGTCCAGGTCGAGCGTCTCGTCCTGCACCGCCGCCAGCACCTCGCGGGCGGTGGCCACCGGCACCCGGCCGATCTGGATCAGCGCCCGCACCAGGCGCAGCCGGCGCAGGTGCTCCTCGCCGTACTCGGCCTGGGTGGCGGTCACCCGCCGGCCCGGCTGGAGCAGTTGCTCGCGCAGGTAGTACTTGATGGTCGCGGCAGGGACACCGCTGCGTTCGCTCAGCTCCGCCAGCCGCATGTGCTTGCGCCTTCCATTGGACAGTGCCACTATCTTACAAGGATAGTGGCACTGTCCAACACTTCCGGAGAGAGGGTGCCCCGATGGGAGCCAAGCCGATCCGCGGCCGGATCACCGCCGCCGCCGAGCAGGACGTGGTCGTCTTCCTGATCGGCATACGGATCAACCGCCTGCGTTCGGTCCGCCGGTGGTGGCCGGTCAGCACCGCGATGCCGCGGATGCTCGCCGAGCTCGCCGCGGACCGGGACAGCGGCCTGCTCGGCCACCGGATGCGGCTCGGGCCGCCCCGGACGGTCGAGCTCGTCCAGTACTGGGAGTCGCCCCAGAAGCTGCTCGCCTACGCCGCGGACCGGGACGGGCTGCACCGCCCGGCCTGGGCCGCGTTCAACCGCCTGGTCCGTGAGAGCCGGGGCGAGGTCGGCATCTGGCACGAGACCTACGTGGTGCCGGCGGGCTCGTACGAGACCGTCTACGTCGACATGCCCCTGCACGGGCTCGCCGCCGCCACCGCACCCGTGCCGGTCGCCCACCGCGGCGAGAGCGCCGCCGAGCGCCTGGGGCGGCGCCGGGCGTCCTGACCGCCGGGCATCCTGGCCGCCCGAGGTGATCGTCGACCGGCTGCTGCCGCGCGTGACGGCACCTACCCGCGGCGGCTCCCCGTCCGCTACCGAGCCCGCTCACGCGTCGGCCCGGCGGGCGTACCCGCCGCCCGGGCGCGCGCACCCACGGGATCCGCGGACGCACCCGCCGGCCCGGTGCCGCCCGCGAGGAGCGGCCGGATCGCGTGGTGGGCCAGGAACATCGCCCAGACCTCCTGCTCGACCATGGCCGGGGATTTCGACCGGAGCACCGGGCGGGCCCGGCCCGGCCGGGCGCCCAGCTCGTCGATCAGCGTGTCGAGGCGCCAGCGCTCCCCGTACAGCCGGGCCAGCTCCGCGGCGCCGGCCCCGGCCGGCTCCAGGATCGAGCAGAGCAGCCGCCCGATCTGCCCGCCCGGGGCCCGGCCGGACCGGTCGGCGGCGGCGGGGAGCGGGCACTCGACCACCCGCACCACGACGGACCCGTCACCGGCCGCGGGGCCGGCCAGCCGGGACAGGTACGAGCCGTCGTCGAGGACCCGCAGCACCGGCAGGTCCAAGCCGGGTCTCGCGCGCCAGAGCAGTTCGGCGCCGCGCCCCCGGGCCCGGGTCCACAGGTCGTAGGACAGGGCGCCGTGGTCCGCGACCACGAGCTGCCCCGGCTGCAGCGCGGTGAGCACCTCGCGCACCAGGTCGGCGCCGCCGGGGCCGCGGGCGCCGAGAGCCGCGGCGCAGACCGCGTGGGTCGCACTCTCCGCGAGGGCCAGCACCTTCACCTGCGGCAGTGCCCGGCCGCCGGAGCCGTCGCGGCGGCCAGAGCCAGGGGCGGGGCCGGGTCCGGCGCCAGGGCCGCCGTACGCCGCGCGGTTGCCGGGCGACTCCTGCACGTCCAGCACGGCCGCGTCGAGCGACATCAGGCGCCACTGCCGGTGGAACGCGCCCACCGCACCGGGCCCGGCCGTCGGGCCGGCCACCTGCTCGAACAGCAGCCGCAGCGGGTCCGGGCCCAGCCGCTGCCGCGCCTTGGCGATCGCCGCCGTGGACGGCACCGGCAGCGGCGGCGCCCACCGGTGCTTGCGCGCCAGGCCGGCCGACAGCAGCCGCATGACCTCCCCGTACCCGTAGGAGGGATGGAGCCACATCGCCAGGGTGAAGTACAGGACCGTCCGCGCCGGCAGCGCCCGGCAGCGCTGCTCGGTCCGCCCCGCGGCCTCGACGGCGCCGTCCACCAAGGCGCTCGGCAGCGCCCAGGTCAGGGCGCAGACGCCGAGCAGATCTGCTAATCGCTCCCCCGCCGCGGGCGAGAACTGCCCGGTTCGTGCCATGATTTCGAGCCCCCAGCCTGAAGCAGCCGCTGTCCCAGCGGTCCGGTCGATGAACTGCCGCGGCGAATGGCCGCCATTCCCCGGCCACTTCGACACATTCCCGCCAACGGCGGTACGGCGGTACGGCACGGCGGTACGGCACGGCGGTACGGCGGCACAAGTCGGTCGAGCACATCCGGTCGCGCCGGAATTCCGGAAATGGGCAGCCAGGACTGCGGATCACCCGCCACTGCTGGCATATGCAACCACGATTGTGTGTTCGATGGAACCTGTCGGAGCGCAGGTCGTGGAGACCTCACGGGGAACTCGCGGAGTATCCGGATTCGGCGGGCGCGGCCGCCCGGCAATTCCGTGGATCGACACCGCCCGGGCCGGCGGCCAAAGTTAGCGGTTCTGACCCCTTGTCAGCCAGATCGCTTCTCCCTACCTTCGTGGATCAGGACCTCGGCCCAGCAGGCTGCCCGGTCCGTACCGGCCGCGACCCGCGCCGTCACCGAATGCACGACAGAACATGGAGGCGTCACATGCCCATAGCCATGATGGAACTCCCGAAGGTCGACGAATTCCGCGACGCGGGGCCACTGGAGCTCGACGACGAGGTCATCGTGTTCGAGGACGACGACCGCAGCGACCGCGAGCACACGGCCTGCCTCGCCGATCCCTGGGTGACCGCCACCACGCGCTTCGCCTGCGAGAAGAACTCCTAGCGGTGGCCGGGTCCATCGCCGGCCGCAGCGGATGGTCCGACGACACCTGGTCGTACCTGAACGATCCGCGGATGCCGGCGATGGAGCACGGTTGGAAACTGCACGTCTCGGCCCGCCCCGGTGACCTCGACACCGTGACCGGCCTCGTCCTGCCGGTGCTGCTGCGGCACGTCTGCCACGCGAAGTTCGCCAAGGACGCTCCGACCCTGCGCGCCATCAACTCCGGGCTGCCGAGCCCGGGCGCCGTCGGGAAGGCGATCACGGTCTATCCGGCGGCCGGCGCCATCACCGGGATCGCCCGGGAGCTCGTCGCCGTGCTGCGCGACCGGGAGGGACCGCAGGTGGTCAGCGACCGGCGGGTCGATCCGCGCGCGCCCGTCTACTACCGCTACGGGCCCTTCACCGGCGACTACCGGACCGGCCGGAGCGGACGGATCGAGTCCGTCATGGTCGGGCCGGACGGTCGGATCTTCGACGGCATGGCCGGTGGTTCCTACCGGTGCCCGCCCTGGGCCGAGGACCCCTTCGCGGGCGAACCCGGCCGGGCCCAGCGGGCCGCCGCGCCCGGATTCGGCGGTGGCCGCTACCGGGTCACCGTCGGCATCGTGCGCAAACCGCAGGGCAACGTCTACCGCGCGGTGGACCGCAGCACCGGGCGGCCGGTCGTGGTCAAGCAGGCCCGGGCCTTCGTGGCCGAGGACGAGGCCGGCCGGGACCCGCGTGACCGGCTGCGCAACGAACGCGCGATCCTGGCCGCACTCGGCTCCGTCGCGGGCGTGCCCCGCGCGCTGGACCACTTCCGGCACGACGCGGACGACTACCTGGTGATGACCAGTTGCGGGGATCGCGACCTGCGGCGGGACGTCCAGGACAACGGCCCCTACCGCGACGGCGACGCCCGACCGTGGCGCTCCCCCGCCGCCCTCGCCGCCCAACTCCTGCGCGTCCTGGACGCCATCCACGGCAGCGGCGTGGTCGTCCGCGACCTGGGGCCCAACAACCTCGTACTGGACGGCGCCGGCCGGTGCCACGTGATCGACTTCGGGATCAGCGAGCTGGACGGCGTCGGCCCGGGCGGGGCGACCCCCGGCTACAGCGAGCCGGTCCTGCGCGGCACCGGTCCGGCCGAGCCCGCCGACGACTACTACGCGCTGGGCGCGACCCTGTTCTTCGCCGCCACCGGCCTGGACCCGGTGATCGTCGACGCGGACGCCGTGGTCAACCGGGACCGCACCCTCGCCGGCCTGCGGTGGGCGCTGCCCGGCCCCGGACACCGGGAGATCCGGTCGGCGATCGGCGGCCTGCTGAGCTTCGATCCGGCCGAGCGCACCGCCGCCGCCGACCGGCTCCGCAGCGGGACGCCGGGCGGCACCTCCCGGCAGCCGTCGCAGCCGCGCCTCGACGGCGACCTGCTGCAGGAGATCATCGAGCACACCGCCGGGTACTGCGCCGACCAGGCACGCCGGATCGTGGACCCGGCGCTCGCCGCCCGCCTGAACATCCCCACCGCGATCGACGTCTACGGCGGAAGCTCGGGGCTCGGGCTGGAACTCCTCCACCACCGGCACCGGCCCGGGGTGCGCGAGAGCATCGACGCGCTGGCGCGGTGGACCGCGGAGCAGACCCGGAGCCTGTCGCCGGGCTTCTACTCGGGTCGCACCGGCGTCGAGCTCTTCCTCGCGCAAGCCGCGGCGGGAGCACCGGACGGGCCGCCGGAGCATCCGCTACCGGTCTCGTCACCCGACGGCGGGCCACCGGAGGCCGACCTGATCGAGGGTGTCGCCGGCATCGGCCTCGGCCGGCTGCTGCTGGCCCGGCACGCCCTCGGGGCCGGGCGCCGCGAACTCGCCGACCGCCACCTCGCGATCGCCGCCGAGTGCGAGCGGATGCTGGCCTCCGGCGCCGCCCGCCCGGCCCCCACCGGCGCCGACACACCGGGCAGCGCCGCACTGCGCGAAGGCCTCGCCCACGGCACGGCGGGCGTCGCGTACTTCCTGCTCGAACACGGCCACGCGACCGGCGACCCGGCGGCCGTCCACCGGTCGCGGACAGCCTGCGCGCACCTCGCCGCCGTCACCCCGGACATCATCGCGGCGGCCGACCGGCCGAGCGCGAGCCGCCGTTACGGCTCCTGGTGCCGCGGCCTGGCCGGCATCGGAGCCGTCCTGGTCCGCTCCGCCGACCGCCTCGGCGAGCCCGAGCACCTGCGCCTCGCCCAACAGGCCGCCCGCACCTGCGTGGCGCTGGCGCCGCGGATGCCGCTGGTCACGCAGTGCTGCGGGCTGGCCGGCGTCGGCGACCTGCTGGTGGACGTCGCGCAGGCCTCGGACTCCGAGGAGTTCTGGGCCGCCGCCACGACCGTCGCACTGATCATCCTGAGCCGCAGCGGCGGCCCCACCTCCCGCCCCACCTTCCCCGACCCCGACCTCACCCGACCCAGCCCCACCTGGGCCGGCGGCTCCGCCGGCGTCCTCGCCTTCCTCCGCCGCCTCCACACCCACGGCGGCCCCCGCCTCGGCCTGATCGACTGACGACACGGGTGCTTGTCGACACCTCGCTGCAGACGTACAATTTCTTGTACCTGAAAGGGGTCGACCATGAAGACGATGACCTACTCCGAGTCCCGTGCCCGCTACGCCGAGGTGCTCAATGCGGTCACGGACGACCGCGAGGAAATAGTGATCACTCGCGCGGGACGCGAGCCGGTGGTCATCGTCTCCCTGGAGGACTACCAATCTCTCAAGGAGACCGCCTACCTGCTCCGCAGCCCCGCCAACGCGCGCCGCCTCCTCGCCTCGATCGAGGAGTTGGAGAACGGCGGCGGGACGGTGCGCGAGCTGGCGGACCCCGAGTGAAGATCACCTTTGCCTCGCAGGCCTGGGACGACTACCTGTGGTGGCAGGTCCAGGACCGCAGGATCCTCAAGCGGATCAACACGCTCATCGCCGACATCGCACGCAACGCGAACGAAGGAATCGGCAAGCCGGAACCGCTCAAGCACGGCTTCCAGGGCTACTGGTCACGGCGGATCAACGACGAGCACCGGTTGATCTACAAGGCCACCGACAGCTCGGTCCTGATCGCCCAGTGCCGCTACCACTACGAGAGCTGACCCGACGGCAGGGAAGCGCCGGGCGGCCAGAGCCCGCAGAACTCCGTGACACACCGACCGGACAGCCCCGGCCGGCCGGTCGCCCACTTCGCCGAGGTCATCAACGACTTCGCCGACCACGGCCAGTTGATCCCCCACGCGAGGCCCGCGCATGGTCCCTGCTCGGGGCGACCGACGCGCCCGCCGGCGAGAACGCTTTCTCCCTGCCCGCCTGGATCGCGCGGACCTCCACCCCTGAATCATCCGGACACCCCGTCCCCAAGGCACCGTGCAGCCTGGCCAGGCCGGCCAACTCGCCGGAGGTGGCGGCACCGCTGTCCGGGCGGCCGCGCCAGATCGTCACCGGCGGCTGCTTCGATGGTGCCATGAGCACCGCGCGCGAGACCGACACCCTTCTCCCCGACACCGCCCAACTCCGCGCCCATCTGCGCGCACTGGCCGCTCTGGACGCGGCGATCAGCGATGATCCGCGGTTCTGCCGGTACACCTTCGACACCACCTGGGGCCCCGGCGAGGAGACGGCCCTGATGGCCAACGGCTCGGGGGACGACTTCTCCGTCCACTTCACCCCGGCGGGCGTGCTCGTCCGCGGCTTCGACCACGAGTCGGAGATGAGTCCGTACGGGACGGACGACGAGCAGGTCTGGCCCGGTGTCATCGAAGACGTGCCCGCGGCCACCGACCGCTCCCCGAAGCCGCCCGGGCCCACGTCGAGGACTACGACGAGCCCCCGACATCTACGGCCTGATCGCACTCACCTGCCCCCGCTTCTCGCCCGCCATCCACCGCTCACAGCGGCCAGGCGGTCAGCAAATCCTCGGGACCGTAGGCGGCGTCGGGACCAGGACAACCGACTCCGCTGCGCGAGACCACCACAACCGGGACAGGATCGTCGGTGAGGGCGGCCCGATGCCGATGGAGAGCGGCCAGGTCGTGCCGATCGAAGGGCGACCTCTCCAGCCACTTGATGGAACCGACGAAGAGCAGATCCTTGGCAATGGGGGCGCGGTCCGCCCCGACGATATCGATCTCGACGTCGTTGGTACGGGTCCAGTAGCCGCCCACTGCGGGGGCCGCTGGCAGCCGGTCGTCGGGCAGTATCCGGGCGAGCGCCTCGCGGACGAGTGGCTCGATCGCTCGGCCGCGCCAACTGGTCCAGCTCTCCCGGATCCGCGCCGACGTCAGATCGCCCCGCCCTCGCTCGATCTCCTCCATGGATGGTCCGAGCAGGTGCAGCCAAAACCGCAGGTAGGGATCAGCCACCCGGTAGCGGCGGTCCTTTGACGGACGCCGCGACACGGGCAGTTCTGCAGCGACGATCCGCTTGTCCGTCAGCAGCTCCAACGCTCGCTGGAGTGGCGTACCCCCGATCCCGCCGGCTGCACGGGCGATGTTGGTGAAGGTCCGCTCGCCACTGCCGATAGCCGCCAGCACCGTACGCGCCTGAGCCTGCGGGGGAAATTCGGCAGCCAGCGAACGCTCGGCCGACACCAGCAGGGCCGAAACCGGGTCGCTCAGCGCCTCATCGAGGAAGTCCCACAGCCCTGCACCTCGCTCCCACTCCGCGCAGATCAGCGGCAGCCCGCCGGTGACCAGCGCGGCATCGAAGGCTTCCGCCGGTTCCAGCCCGAGCATCTGCCCCACCTCGGCGGGATTCAGTGGTCCTAGCACCATCTCCCGGCCGCGCTGATGGAAAGGGCGTCCATAGCTGTTCAGAGCCTCCATCATCGACAGATCGGAGCCGATCAGGACCAACAGCACCGGCTTGGTCTCCAGCACCCGGTCCCAGGCCCGTTGCAGCATCCCCTCGAAGGCGCCATCAGCGTCCATCAAGTACGGCACCTCGTCGATGACCAGCACGCTCGCCCGGTCGGCAGGCAGTGCCGCAGCCAGCACATCGAACGCGGCATCCCAGCTCTCCGGTCGAGCAGCTGCCACCAACTGTGCCAGCGGCAGCGTCGATGCCTGGGCGTCCCGGGCCAGCCGTGCCAGATCATCTCTAGGGGACGCGCCGGTCGCCGCGTAGAACAAGAACGGGGCTCCGGAGCGCTCCGCAAACCGCTCGACCAGCCGCGACTTGCCCACCCGGCGCCGCCCGCGCAGCATCAGGCACCGCCCGGGCCGCTCCCCGCCGGCCCCTGCCGCAACCTTCTGCCACTCCCGTTCCAACGTCGCCAGCTCCTGGCGACGGCCCACGAAGTCCACCATGCCCGCCAACCTCCACGCATGTAACTAACACCTACGTTAGCAACATCGACGTTAGCAGCAATATCACCCCAGAGACACATCCTGTCACTCGCAGTCACCATCCATACGCTCGCGCCCCGTCGGACACCCCCTTGCCGCCATTGATCACTTTGCCCCCAGCGCGGTCGACTCCGATCGCACGACGGAGCACGCAGAGAACAACAGAGAGCAGAAGAGGCAACGGGCAACCCCGCCGAACCCCGATTCTTGGGGCGCGCCTCGTGCCAAACTCGTTCTCGGATGCGAAGCGCGACGGAACCGTCACGACGGGTGTTCGCCGTGGGTTTTCGTGTCGCCCGGTGTACGCCGAACGAGAGTTGCCCGGAGGGCCCACAGCTCTCACCCGCAACCCAAGGGAAGGTCCAGCATGAGTACACATCCCCGCTTTGGTCCGGAACTTCGCCGTTTACGACAGGAAGCAGGGCTTACCCTGACCGAGTTCTCCGTGGCGCTCAACTACGACAAGGGGCACCTCAGCAAGGTCGAGCGAGGGGAGCGTTCCGCGTCCCCCGAACTGGCCCGTCGGTGCGACGCCTTCCTCGGCGCGAACGGCGAGCTGCAGAGCCTGGCCCTCCGTCCCGAGACCGACTCGGACACCAGCGAAACCTCCGCTGTCCCGAGCCTCTGGCTCGTCGGGCGCCGGGAGGTCCTCGCGGCGGGTACTGGGGCGCTGATCGACCTCGGCCTGAAGCTCCGCAGTCAGCCGTCCTCCACCATCGACCCCCTCCTTCCCTCCTTCCGCGCACAGTTCGACCAGCTACGAAATCTAGGCCAGTCCACCGCGCCGAAAATCCTGCTTCCCCTCCTGGAGACGCAGACGCGCATGGTCGCCGGGCTGGCCTCCGACGCCCCCTCCGCCGCTCGAGCTTCCGCACTCCTGCTAGCGTCACGGTTCGCGGAATTCACCGGCTGGATGGCGCAGGAGGCCGGGGACAGTGGCACGGCGCTCGGCTGGACCGGTGAGGCCGCCGAACTGGCGCGCGCCGGGGGCGATCCGCACCTCGGTTCCTACGCGCTCGTGCGCCGCGCCTTGGTCACGCTCTACGGCGGGGACGCCGCGGGCACCGTCGCCTTGGCCCGCCGGGCTCAGAGCGAAGCGCTCCCGCCGCGCATCCGGGGACTCGCGGCCCAGCGGGAGGCCCAGGGACACGCACTCGTCGGCGACGAACGCGCCTGCCTCCGCAGCCTCGACAGGGCGAGGGAGCTACTCGACGGCGACGACACCCGCAGTGGTGCCGAGCCTGTGATCGGCACCACCCACGTGAGCGATCCGGCCGCGATGACGACCGGCTGGTGCCTGCACGACCTCGGTCGTCCCAAGGCCGCCGCCGAGATCCTCGACCGCGAGTGCCGCCGGATCCCGCCGCACGCGCTGCGAACCCGCGCCCGGTACGGCTTTCGTAGGTCCTTGGCCCACGCCGCCTCCGGAGAGGTCGAGCACGCATGCGCGATCGCAGGAGAACTCCTGGGAGTGATGCCTGCCGTGCCCTCGGCAACGGTGAACAGCGACGTCCGGCGTCTCGCGCGAGAACTCTCCCGGTTCCGGAGCAGCCGAGCCGTACTCGATCTGCAGCCGGCGCTGGCACGGGTGCTCGCCCCCACGCAGGACTGACACCGGCTCCACGACCGGCCCCGGCTGGAGCCCTCAGGCTCGCCGGACCAACCAGCCCCTCCGGATCCCACGATCCCCGGCGGGACTTCTGACTTCCGCCTGACGCATCGAACCGCGCCCCCGGCTTCTCCGGGCTGCCCGCGACCTGGTGGCGCACCGATCAGCGCACCTCCATCCGTACGCCTTTCCGTGGTAGCGCCATGCCGTCACGCGGTCGGAACCTCATGGCCCGGGCTGACCGGAGCCTCGGAGGTCTGGTCCGCGAGGCCCGCGCCCGTACCTGCTCACCTCTGCCTTCCGTCTTCTTCTCACGAAGGGAACTTCCATGCCCGACGTCTTCGTCAACTACCGCACGGGTGACGAGGAATCCGCTGCGACCATGATCGCCCGGGAGCTCGCCCGGCGGTTCGGCGGCGAGCGGATCTTCTTCGCCAGCAGCTCGATCGAGCTCGGACACCGCTTCCCGGCAGAACTGGTCAAGGCGGTGGAGGAGTGCGAGGCGCTCCTCGCCGTGATCGGCCCGCACTGGGCCGAGGTGCGGGGGCCCTCCGGCCGCCCCGTCCTCGAATCAGAGCAGGACTGGACCCGCCGTGAGATCCAGACCGCGCTCGACCGCGGGATCCTGGTGATCCCGGTACTCGTCGGAAAGGCCACGCGGATCGACCGCGCCGTCCTCCCGGACGATCTGCGGGAGCTGGCGGACTGCCAGTACAGGCGTTTCGACCACCGCAACGCCGAGTCGGACCTGACAGCGCTCGGTGATGCCCTCGCCCGGCTGCTGCCCGAGCTGGGCGCCGCGGACCGCGACGCCCGGGCAGCGCGGGAGCGGGCGGAAGCGAAGTCCCGTAGGACGTCGGCCCAGGATGCCGGGCACACCAGGATGCGGACGCGCGACGTCGAGCAGCGTGTGCGCGGCGGCATCGGAAACCTCAACGGAGACCTGTCCGGCACCTTCGTCAACGAGCCGCAGGGGCCCGTGAACACCGGTCGGGGAAGCCAGTACAACGCGCCCCACTTCCAGGGCGACAACACCGGGGTCAACTTCACCGCGGGCGACAACAGCGGCACGGTCCACCAGCGCCTGGAGCGCGAGCGCCGGCCCTCGGGCGACGGACGATGACCGAGCAGGACCGCGTCACCGTCAATGATCCACGTGGCCCCGTGAACAACGGCGATGGGCACCAGTACGTCTACTACGGCGTCGGCGCGGACTGGATGATCCGCAAAGGGGTCGAGTCCCTCCGGATCGCCCGGGAGGACCGGGTGCGCCTCGCCGACCGGTTCGTTCCGCCGGTGGGTTACCGCGTCGCCGCCGAACGCCTGGAAAAGCCAGGATCGGTGGTGCTGCTGGAGGCTCCCCCCGGCAGCGGCCGCCGGGCCGCGGCGATCATGCTGCTGCACGGGCTCGGGCGCCGACGAGGAGGGAGTCCGGTTCGAGGAGCTTCCTGCCACGGACAAGGACGAGATGCCCCTCGCCCCCGGCGAGGGCGACCGTTTCCTCCTCGACCTCTCCGGGACAGCCGACGAGGAGGCGTACGCCAAGGCCCAGCGCCGCCTGGCCGTACGCCGGTCACAGGTCCAGGAGGCGGGGGCCCACATGGTCGTCGTCCTGCCGTCGGGCATGGAGCACGCCCACCCGCCGGACCTCGAACAGCACACGGTGACGCTGGGGCGCCCCCGGGGTGTAGCCGTAGTCACCCGGCACCTCCGCATGGACCGAATGACCTTCCGCCCCGCAGACCTGGGGAGCCCCGACCTCCAGCGCCTGTGCGACCGCTCTCCCGTGCGAGAACTGGCGCGGCTCGCAGGACTGGTGAGAACCGCTCGCGACAGCGGCCGGTTCGGCACCGACTTCGCGGGGTGGCTCGACCAAGCGATGCACGCGGTGACCGACCGTGCCGACGAAGTGGGCCGACAGATGGCCACGGTCCGCGCCGCGCCCGATCGGGCCCTGCTGCTCGCGACGGCGGTGTTCGAGGAGACCGGCGCCGACATCGTCTACGAGGCATGGCACGGCCTGATGGCCACGGTGAAGCACAAGGAGGAGGCGACGACCGAGCTCGCGCGGACGGACTTCGGGGAGCGGTTGGCGGCGCTCGGGATCGAACGAGGCCCGGACGGACGGCTCCGCTTCGGGCGGCTGGCCTACGCCGGCGCTGTACGGACGTACTTCTGGGCGAACTTCCCCGGCCTGCGCGACGACCTCAGGGACTGGATCGGCCATGCCGCCGGGCTCCGCGGTCTGACCACCGACGACCGGGTGGACATCGTCGTCCGCTTCGGCGAACGGTCATTGGCCATCGGGCGGCCCGACCATCTCTTCGACCTCGTGGTGCAGTGGGCCAACCGTGCGGGCGGGACGACGTGCGACCCGCAAGCCGTAGCAGCCCTTGAACTCGGGCTCAGTCACGAGAGGTTCGGGGGATGGTTCCGCAGGCGGATGTACGACTGCGTGAGGTCCGGCACCTTGTCGGACGGTCTCGCCCGCGTCTTGACCACCGCCTGCCTTCAGAGCCTCGGCTCGACGCACCCGGATCAGGCGATGGTGCGGCTCCACTACCTCGCCGTACGGAAAGAGGAGGCGGCGCACGAGGCCCGGGAGGCACTTCTCGACCTCGCCGGTCGCGACCGGCGGCTCTACCGGTTGCTGATCGACCGCCTACGGGACCGGACGCGCCGGGAGCCGCGCGGGGCGGAGTCCCAGCTCCGGCTGCTCACGGAGTTGTTACGGAGTGACCGGGCACCGGACCCGCCGCCGTGGCCGGACCTGTTCCTTGGCTGGGAGACGGTCTTCTCCCAGCCGCCGACGGACCTCTGGAACCCCCTGGTGAGTAGCTGGTTGAACGCCGTGGCGCGCGACCGGACGCTGGAGATGGCACTTGGCGTGATGGTAGGAGCGACGCACGGCCGCACGGCCACTCTGCACCGCCTCTACGCCATCGCCTGCGGCTGGGCAGGGCCCCCGCGCCACCCGTCCCGGGCACCCGTCGCCGACCGCTTCTGGCAGCACATCGACCACGCGCAGTATGCCCGCACGGAGAGTACGGGGCGGGCGGGCGCCGGACCACGGACCACGGAAGAGGCTCGATGAAACATCGCTTTCCCAGCCTGCTGTTCGTCGCTCTCTGCGGCCTCGCACCGGCTGTCATCGGAAACCTCCTGCACCGGTCGGTATGGCTGTGGGGCTTCATGTCCATGGTCACGGCCTCGGGCTCGCTGCTGCTCGTGCTGACGATCTTCAGCGGTGGCCGCGCGTCGGCCGATCCGCACGAGCCCAGGGAAGCCGAGCCGCCTTCGGCGCCGACGGAGCAGCCGTACCAGCAAACGCGGGTGGTCGACGCGGCGCTGCCGAGCGCGGCAGGCGGATACGACTTCTTCTTCTCCGCCACCGTGTGGTGGAGGCCGGTTCCCGACCACCCCGACCGATCCGGCAGTGCCTCCCCGGACCTCGCCGTGTCCTCGGTCGTCGGCCGGGCCCTGGATGTCGTCCACCGCGAGGAGCCCGGCCGGGCGAGCTTCGCGCGGTACCACCTGGCAGCGGAACTGGGTGTTCCGATTTTGGATCGGAGCGGACGGGTGACGGCCCACGCGACCGATGTGACGCTGACCCTCGCCCCCTCCGATCGCGAGCGACTGCGAAAGCTGAACGACCTTCGCAAGGACGAGGAGATCTGGGAGTACGAGCGTCAGCACGAGCGCAACAAACGGCGCTACCTCGGTGACGACGTACTCAAGAGCGCGGGCAGCGCGGTGGTGTGGTGGCTCGCCCGCCACGAGAACGAGATCGAGAAGGCGGTCGACATGATCGGCCCGCTCGCCCAGATCGCAGCGGCGGCCAACGACGAGGAGATGCCCGAGCTCTTCCGCCACCTGCTCGTCCCTCCCGTGGGCGCGCGGAGCGAAGCGACCGTCGGGGGCCCGCTCTGGGCCGGCGACGGCCAGGGAGAAGAGATGTTCGACCGTGAGGAGGAAGTAGGGGTCTCGGATCGGCTGCTCCTGTTGCTGGCGGCACTGGGTCTGAAGCCGGACATGGACGGGTACACGGTGTTCGTGCACCGTGTGGTGCGAAGCCTGCAAGCGGCGGGGCTGGACGATGCCGCCGAGGAGATCAGGCGGACCCTTCTCTCGACGCCCGAGGAAGGCGGAGGCGAAGGGCCGGAGGGTGGGCCTTCTGGCGAGGCGGACGCCACCGGGCCCTGGGCGCCGGGTTTCCCGGCTCCCGAAGGCTCTCCGTTCACCGGCGCGGCTGCGGGCACCTTCACGCCGGGGGCGGCGGCGAGCGGCGCGGGCGATTGGAGCCACGGCTGGCGAGAGACGAGCGAGGACGACGACATGACACTGCCGTACTTCTGGGACACCGCGGACAACTCGCAGCGTCCCGCTGCACCTCGTGCACAGGGCGAGGACGAGAGCTGAACCGTCAGGCACTCGACTCTCCGAGGCCCCGCTTCAACGAACCAGGGGTCCGGCCTCGAACGGCCGGACCCCTGCTGACCTTCATAGTTGCCAGATCAGCGACGCGGTGGGATTTCACCCGCTAGACGTTGAAGCGGAACTCCACCACGTCGCCGTCCTGCATGATGTATTCCTTGCCCTCGATGCGGGCCTTGCCCTTGGCCCGGGCCTCGGCGATGGAGCCGGTCTCGACCAGGTCGTCGAAGGAGATGACCTCCGCCTTGATGAAGCCCTTCTGGAAGTCGGTGTGGATGACTCCGGCGGCCTCGGGGGCGGTGGCGCCCTTCTTGATGGTCCAGGCCCGGGTCTCCTTGGGGCCGGCGGTGAGGTAGCTCTGCAGGCCGAGGGTCTCGTAGCCGACGCGGCCGAGGGTGGCCATGCCGGTCTCCTCCTGGCCCATGGACTGGAGGAGTTCGAGCGCCTCGTCCTCGTCCATGCCGATCAGCTCGGACTCGATCTTGGCGTTGAGGAAGATCGCCTCGGCCGGGGCGACCAGCGCGCGCTGCTCGTCCTTGAAGGCCTCGTCGGTCAGCTCGTCCTCGTCGACGTTGAAGACGTAGAGGAACGGCTTGGTGGTGAGCAGGTGCAACTCCCGTACGGAGGAGGCGTCGAAGCCGACCTCGAACAGGGTCTTGCCGGACTCCAGGACCTTCTGGGCCGCCTCGGCCGCCGCCAGGGTGGCCGCGGACTCCTTCTTCAGGCGGGCCTCCTTCTGGAGGCGGGGCAGCACCTTCTCGATCGACTGGAGGTCGGCGAGGATCAGCTCGGTGTTGATGGTCTCGATGTCGTCCTTCGGCGAGACCTTGCCGTCCACGTGCACCACGTCCGGGTCCACGAAGGCGCGGATGACCTGGCAGATCGCGTCGGACTCGCGGATGTTGGCGAGGAACTTGTTGCCCAGGCCCTCACCGACGCTGGCGCCGCGGACGATGCCCGCGATGTCCACGAAGTCCACCGTCGCCGGCAGGATCCGCTGCGAGCCGAAGATCTCGGCGAGCTTGGCCAGCCGGGCGTCCGGGACACCGACCACGCCGACGTTGGGCTCGATGGTGGCGAACGGGTAGTTGGCCGCCAGCACGTCGTTCTTGGTCAGGGCGTTGAACAGGGTCGACTTGCCGACATTCGGCAGACCGACGATTCCGATCGTGAGCGACATGTAGCGATGTCCCGTGGGCTTGGAGGGAGGTGGATCGGCACCGGTCCGGGCCGATCCCCCAGTCTACGGGGCGCGCCCTGGGGAGCCGCTCGGGCTCCAGGAACTCCGAACGGGTCACCCATGTCCGGCCCCGTCGATCGCGGCCCGACCCTGCTCCCGGCCCGGACACGGAGGAAGCAATCCGCGGGCATTACACAGTGTGGCGATGATCGGACCGTACGTTGGGTGGGTGGAGCAGAGCATCCGTACCCAGCCGCCAGGGCCGAGGCGGCGGCCGCCGACAGGTGCCGCCGCCGAGGCCGCCGTACCGGGGCCGGCCGTGCCCCCCGACACCCGGCTCCGGCCGGCCTCCGGTGCCCGGGCCGCCCCCAGGCTGCGCCTTCGGCTGCCCGCCGACCGCCGCCGGGGCGGGCGGCCGACCCGGCTGACCGCGATCGGGACGGGCGTGGTCGCGGTGCTGGCCACGCTGCTGGTGGCGGCGGTGGACCGGGTGCTGTTCGGCGATCTGGGGCTGCTGTTCGGCCTCGGCTACCTGGCGGTCTGCTTCCAGCTCGCGATCCGGGTCCGGCTGTCGGACCTGCCGGCCGCCCCGATCAGCGGGCCGATCGCCTTCGCGGCGGCGCTGGTGCTCTGCCAGCCGGCCGACGTGCACGGGATCACCGGCCAGGTGGTGGCGCTGGCCAGCGGGCTGGCGCTGCGGGCCGGCTGGCTGTTCGCCGGGACGGGGCTGGCGGTCCTGATCGTGGCGGCCCGGTTCCTCGCCCAGCGCCGGATCCGCCGGGCCCGCTGACCGAGGCTCCGGGCCCGCTGGCCGAGGCTCCGGGCCGGCTGACCGAGGCTGCTGACCGGCCCGCCGGCCACGACCACCGCGACCGCCGCCTCCCCGGGTCGGACGTCCGCGCGGCTCAGCCCGCCTTGGCGGCCGCCATCGCGGCCCCGACGATGCCCGCGTCGTTGCGCAGCCGGGCCGGCACCACCTCGGCCCCGCGCTCGGTCAGCAGCGGCAGGAACTTCTCGTGCTTGCGGCTGACCCCGCCGCCGATGATGATCAGCTGCGGCGAGAAGAGCCGCTCCACCAGGCCCAGGTACTCGTCCACCCGCTCCGCCCACGCGGACCAGCTCAGGTCGTGCCGCTCCCGGACGGCCGAGGAGGCCCGGTGCTCGGCGTCCTTGCCGCGCAGCTCCAGGTGGCCGAGCTCGGTGTTGGGCACCAGGGTGCCGTCCACGAAGAGCGCGCTGCCGATCCCGGTGCCGAAGGTGAGCACCATGACCACTCCCCCGTGCGCCTGCCCGGCGCCGTGGGTGAGCTCGGCCAGCCCGGCGGCGTCGGCGTCGTTGAGCACGGTGGCGGGCAGCCCCAGGGCGTCCTGGAAGAGGCCCGCGGCGTCCATCCCGATCCAGCCCTTGTCCACATTG
The DNA here is from genome assembly GCF_040678895.1 of Kitasatospora sp. NPDC049258. Classification (NCBI taxonomy): domain Bacteria; kingdom Bacillati; phylum Actinomycetota; class Actinomycetes; order Kitasatosporales; family Streptomycetaceae; genus Kitasatospora; species Kitasatospora sp. NPDC049258. The sequence goes on along the minus strand of NZ_JBFAQT010000035.1, from coordinate 23,663 downwards.
GCGGCGGTACGGGTGTGGCCGTCGACCACCACGCCGGGGAAGGTGAGGCCGACCGGGCCCTGATGGTCGAAGTGTCTGACCACCTCCTGGACGGCGGCCACCACCGACTCCGGTGACGCGGGGTGCGGGGTGAGCACCTTGTGCCGCTCCTGGGCGAGCGCCCCGCGCTCCAGGTCGACCGGCGCGCCCTTGATGCCCGAGCCACCGATGTCCACGCCGAATACCGTCGTCATCTGCCGCCGACCTCCGTCATCCACAGCCTGTGCACAAACGTACGGGCGCAGGACCGCCCCCGCCTGCTGATACCCCGGCCCGGGCAGCACGACGCCCGGGACCCGTAGCGGGCCCCGGGCGTCGACGAGCGGGGTCAGAGCTTGCCGGCGGCCTCGGCGCGCAGGTCGCGGCGGAGCTCCTTGGGCAGCGAGAACTGCAGGTGCTCCTCGGCGGTCTTGACGGTCTGCACATCGGCGTAGCCGCGCTCGGCCAGGTAGCCGAGCACGCCCTCGACCAGGATCTCGGGCACCGAGGCGCCGCTGGTCAGGCCGACCGTGGTGACGCCCTCCAGCCAGGCCTCGTCGATCTCGTCGGCGAAGTCGACCAGGTGGGCGGCCTTGGCGCCGTACTCCAGACCGACCTCGACCAGGCGGACCGAGTTGGAGGAGTTCTTGGAGCCGACGACGATCAGCAGGTCGGTCTCGGGGGCGATCTGCTTGACCACCACCTGGCGGTTCTGGGTGGCGTAGCAGATGTCGTCGCTGGGCGGGCTGACCAGCAGCGGGAAGCGCTTCTTCAGCTCGCCGACGGTGGCCATGGTCTCGTCCACCGAAAGAGTGGTCTGGGAGAGCCAGACGACCTTGGACTCGTCCCGGACCACGACGTTGGCCACGTCCTCGGCGCCGTCGACCAGGTGGATCCGGTCCGGGGCCTCGCCCATGGTGCCGACGACCTCTTCGTGGCCCTCGTGGCCGACCAGCAGGATGTCGTAGTCCTCGTCGGCGAAGCGGACGGCTTCCTTGTGCACCTTGGTCACCAGCGGGCAGGTGGCGTCGATGGTGGCGAGCTTGCCGGCCTTGGCCTCGTCGTGCACGGACGGCGCGACGCCGTGGGCCGAGAAGACCACGATCGCGCCCTCGGGCACCTCCTCCGTCTCGTCGACGAAGATCGCGCCCTGCTTCTCCAGGGTCTGCACGACGTACTTGTTGTGGACGATCTGCTTGCGGACGTAGATCGGTGCCCCGTACTGCTCCAGGGCCTTCTCCACGGCGATCACGGCGCGGTCGACGCCCGCGCAGTAGCCCCGGGGGGCGGCGAGCAGGACACGGCGCTGAGCAGTGGTGGACATGGCTCCATCGTACGGGCGATGCGGTGCCGGCCCCACGCGCGTGGCCCGTCGGGCGTGGAGCGGGTCGCGCAGGGGGTGGCCCCGGCCGGCCGGTGAGGGCCGCCCGGCGGTGTGGGTGGGCGGCGCTAGCCTCGTGGGTATGGCCAATTCCAGCTCCCCCGAAGCGCCGATCCCGGTCGGCAAGGTCTCCGCGCTGATCGGCGGCTGGATCGACCGGCTGGGGGAGGTGTGGGTCGAGGGGCAGATCGCGCAGCTCAACCGGCGACCGGGGGCCGGGATGGTGTTCCTGACGCTGCGTGACCCGGACCGGGACGTCTCACTGACCGTCACCTGCTTCCGGTCGGTCTTCGACCAGGTCGCCGAGGTGGTGCAGGAGGGCTCCCGGGTACTGGTGCACGCCAAGGCCGAGTGGTACACGGCGCGCGGGTCGCTGTCGCTGCGGGCCGCCGAGATCCGGCCGATCGGGCTGGGCGAGCTGCTGGCCCGGCTGGAACAGCTGAAGAAGCGACTGGCCGGCGAGGGGCTGTTCGCGGCCGACCGCAAGCGCCCGCTGCCCTTCCTGCCGCACCGGATCGGGCTGGTCACCGGCCGCGGTTCGGCCGCCGAGCGGGATGTGCTGGAGGTGGCCCGGCGGCGCTGGCCGGCGGTCCGCTTCGAGGTGCGCAACGTGCTGGTGCAGGGCCCCAGCGCGGCCGGGCAGGTGGCCGCGGCCGTCCGCGAGCTGGACGCGCTGGCGGAGGTGGACGTGATCGTCGTCGCCCGGGGCGGCGGCAGCGTCGAGGACCTGCTGCCGTTCTCGGACGAGGAGCTGATCCGTACCGTGGCGGCCGCCCGCACCCCGGTGGTCAGCGCGATCGGCCACGAGCCGGACCAGCCGCTGCTGGACTTCGTCGCCGACCTGCGGGCCGCCACCCCGACCGATGCGGCCAAGCGGGTGGTGCCGGACGTCGGCGAGGAGCTGGCCCGGGTGCACCAGCTGCGCGACCGGGCCCGGCGGCACATCACCGGCCGGGTCGAGCGGGAGCAGGCCGGCCTGGAGGGGGTGCGCAGCCGCCCGGTGCTGGCCGCGCCGCACCGGCTGGTGGAGGGCCCGGCGGCGGAGGTGAGGGCGCTGCTGGAGCGCTCGCGACGGGTGCTGGGGCACCGGCTGGACCACGCCCAGACGGATCTCGGGCACACCCTCGCGCGGGTGGTGGCGCTGTCGCCGCTGGCCACCCTGGAGCGCGGCTACGCGGTGCTGCAGCGGGCGGACGGCATGGTGGTGACGGATCCGGCCGGGGTGGCGGCGGGCGAGCGGCTGCACGCCCGGGTGGCCGCGGGCGCCTTCGAGGTCACCCGCGCGCAGGACGCCGGCGGGCGGGTCGGCGACGAGCAGGCCACCCGCGGGCAGGACGCCGACGGGCAGGACTGACCGGCGGGCGGCCGGGGAGGTGGCGGCCGGGGAGGTGGCGCCCGGGGTCTGTCGGCGGCAGGCCCTACGCTGGCGCCATGGCAGATCAGCAGAGCACGGTCGGCGCCGACGACAGCCTGGGCTACGAGCAGGCGCGGGACGCGCTGCTGGAGGTGGTGCGCCGGCTGGAGGGCGGCGGCATCCCGCTGGAGGAGTCGCTGGCCCTGTGGGAGCGCGGCGAGGAGCTGGCCAAGGTCTGCCAGCGCTGGCTGGACGGCGCCCGGGCGAGGCTGGACGCGGCGCTGGCGGTGGAGGAGGGCCCGGCCGATCCGGAGTGACCCGGATCGGTGCACCGGACCGGTGAACCGGAGCAGTGACCCGGATCACATCGCGGCGGAGGAATTGTTTAACATTCACAGACTGTTGTGGACTACCGATCGGCACCCCGCGCCGTGACGCTTCCCCCGAACTCCCCCCGTGACAAGGTGACCCGCCATGACTCTGGCTCTCGACGCCGCCGCCCAGGACCTGCTCTTCCGTGAGGCCCGCACCGCCAACACCTTCACCGACGAGCCGGTGAGCGACGAGCAGATCCAGGCCATCTACGACCTGGTCAAGTACGCCCCGACCGCGATGAACCAGCAGCCGCTGCGGATCACGCTGGTGCGCAGCCCCGAGGCCCGCGAGCGCCTGGTGAACCTGATGTCGGACGGCAACAAGGCCAAGACCGCCGCGGCCCCGCTGGTCGCCATCCTGGCCCAGGACAACGAGTTCCACCACGAGCTCCCCACCCTGTTCCCGCACTTCCCGCAGGCCAAGGACGTCGTCTTCGCCGAGCGCCCGGCCCGTGAGGCCTCGGCCGCGATGAACGCCACCCTGCAGGCGGCCTACTTCATCATCGGCGTCCGCGCCGCCGGCCTGGCCGCCGGCCCGATGCTCGGCTACGACGCCGCGGGCATCAACAAGGAGTTCTTCGCGGACGGCGACCACTCGGTCGTCACCGTGATCAACATCGGCAAGCCGGGCGAGGACGCCTGGTACCCGCGCTCCCCGCGCCTGGCCTACGACGAGGTCGTCACCACGGTCTGAGTGCGGCACCGAAGCGCGAGAAGGGCCTCCGGCTTCCGGGGGCCCTTCCGCGCATGCGGCGCCGGACGCAGCCGGGCCGCCGGGCGGCGGCCTAGCGGAGCGCCTGCGCCAGCTGCGCGAGCTCCTCGTACGAGGCGCTGCCGGCCACCACGGTGGTGGCGGCGCCGTCCTGCCGGGTCAGCCCGCGGTAGCGCTCACCCTGGTACCGCTCCCAGTCCTGGCCGGCCACCGGGGCGCTGCCGTCCGCCGCGCCGCCCGGCACCGCGGCCGCCAGCACGTCGGCCTTGGTCGCGTTGCTCTGCTCGACCGCCGCGTACTCGCCGGTGGGGGTGACGAAGCCCAGGTGCCAGACGTTGTGGCCGTTCTTGTCCTTGCGGTAGTCGACCGAGGTGGCCCGCCAGCGCTCCGGCAGCCCCTGCGGGCCGAGCACCGGGTACGGGGCCGCGCGCTTCGCCGAGGCCAGCGCCGTGTGGTAGTCCACCACGTGCACCCCGTCGCCCGCCGAGTGCGGTACGAAGAGGTACCCCACGGTCACCACGCCACCGACGGCCAGCATCGACAGGACCATGTCCCGCACCGACTGCCGGCTTCTCATGCTGCTCTTGCCTGCCACCCCCACATGGTGACCCATCGCGGGCGCGTCACCGGCACCCGGGGTGCCCGTGAGCGGCCCGCACGGCCCGAAACCGTCCGTAGCCGCAGGTGGGCGGGAGGTGCGCCACAGACACCCGTCCGGGGGGCAGATACGATCGCACCACCCTCACCACGGCGTTCGACGCAGGCAGTAGTCGAGCGCTCACTGGCCGTCGCGTACAGAGAGGTAACGACGATGACCACGCAGTTCTCGCACAACCTGCCCAGCGCCCTGGAGGTGGCCCCCGAGGCTCCCGACCGGAACCTCGCGCTGGAGCTCGTCCGGGTCACCGAGGCCGCCGCCATGGCGGCCGGCCGCTGGGTCGGCCGGGGCGACAAGAACGGTGCCGACGGCGCGGCAGTCAAGGCCATGCGCACCCTCGTCTCGACCGTCTCGATGAACGGCGTCGTCGTCATCGGGGAAGGCGAGAAGGACGAGGCCCCGATGCTCTACAACGGCGAGCGGGTCGGCGACGGCACCGGCGCCGAGTGCGACGTCGCCGTGGACCCGGTGGACGGCACCACGCTGACCGCCAAGGGCATGGGCAACGCGGTGGCCGTGCTCGCGGTCGCCGACCGCGGCACCATGTTCGACCCCAGCGCGGTCTTCTACATGGACAAGCTGGTGGCCGGGCCCGAGGCCGCCGACTTCGTCGACATCACCGCCCCCGCGGCGGTGAACATCCGCCGGGTCGCCAAGGCCAAGGGCAGCGCCGTCGAGGACGTCACCGTGGTGGTCCTGGACCGCCCGCGCCACGACGGCCTGGTCAAGGAGATCCGCGAGGCCGGCGCCCGGATCAAGTTCATCTCCGACGGCGACGTGGCCGGCGCCATCATGGCCGCCCGCGAGGGCACCGGCGTCGACCTGCTGATGGGCATCGGCGGCACCCCCGAGGGCATCATCGCGGCCTGTGCCATGAAGTGCATGGGCGGCGTCATCCAGGGCCGGCTGTGGCCCAAGGACGAGGCCGAGAAGCGCAAGGCCCTGGACGCCGGCCACGACCTGGACCGGGTGCTCAGCACCGACGACCTGGTCAGCGGCGAGAACGTGTTCTTCGTCGCCACCGGCATCACCGACGGCGAGCTGCTGCGCGGCGTCCACTACCGCCAGGAGACCGCCACCACCAGCTCGCTGGTGATGCGCTCCAAGAGCGGCACGATCCGCCAGATCGACTCCACCCACAAGCTCTCCAAGCTGCGGGCGTACAGCGCGATCGACTTCGACCGGGCCAACTGACGGCTCCCGGCGCACAGTTGCGGCGGCCCCCGGTGCACCGGGCGGCCGCCGCAGGCACGTTCAGCCGGCTATCCGGCGCTCCACCCCGACCCGGCGCACCTCGCGCAGCTCGCCGTCCCGGCGCCGGCGCCGGCTCAGCACGACCCGGCGCTCGGCCGCCGTCAGCCCGCCCCACACGCCGTACGGCTCCGGCTGGGCCAGCGCGTGCTCCCGGCACTCCAGCAGCACCGGGCAGCGGGCACAGACCCGCTTCGCGTGCTCCTCCCGGGCCAGCCGGGCGGCCGTCGGCTCCTTGGAGGGCGCGAAGAACAGCCCCGCCTCGTCGCTGCGGCAGGCCGCACCGGTGTGCCAGGGATTGTCGTCCAGGTGGCCGGGCTGCTGCGGCGCCGCACCCGACGGACTGCGGCGGGCGGCGACGGCACCGGGGGCACTGGACTCGATCGGATGCAGCACGGCGTACTCCTGACCAGGCTCAAGACTCGGGGGGAAGGCTCGCATCCCTGCCCGGCTGCCCCGCGCTCACCCCGCCGCGGCATCGGCACGCCGACGCCCGGGATCACAGCCTTACAGGAACGATGTGCGTGAGGAACTACCCCGCCACCGCCCGATTCATGCACACCGCACGCAACCGACCACGGACTGCACTCGACGCAACGCCCGGTGCCAACCGGCCAGTTGGCGCCGAGCGCGGCCCACGGACGGGCGCCGTCAGCCGTCCAGCTGCTTGCGCACCCACTCCTTGAGCTTCTTGCCCCGGCGCGGCCGCGCCTCGCAGCCGCCGAACACCGCCGCGCCCTTCACCCGCACCACCGGGGCGTACGGGTCGGCCGAGGTCTGCTCCTTGACGTCGAAACCGCCGAAGATGCCGACCCCGCCGCCGTGCAGGCTGACGTTCTCCGGCACCTTGATCTCCACCCCGCCGAAGATCGCGGTGACCTCGATCACCACCTCCGGCGACTCGAAGACCGCGTCGGTCAGGTCGATCTCCACCCCGCCGAACACGGCGATCGCGCGCAGCTGCGACCCCACCCGCCAGCGGCCCTTGCGGCTGGCCCCGCCGAAGACCGCCACCATCGAGGGCGACTCCGTCCGGGCCGGGGCCTGGGGGGCGCGGGCCGGCTGCGGGACCCCGATCGGGGCCTTCTCCATCGAGATCCGCCCGTGCGCCGGCAAGTCCCTGGTCAGCGGGGTCAGCTCGCCGAAGGTCTTGGCGTTGTACGCCGCCTCGATCCGCTCGGAGTGCTCCTCCACCGAGAGCCGGCCCTCCGCGTAGGCGTCCCGCAGCAGCTCGGCGACCTGCTCGCGGTCGGCGTCCGAGGCGCGCAGCTCGGCCTCGGCGACCGGGGCCGCCTCGGGGCGGGCCGAGGGCGTGGCCCCGGCCTTCGTCATGGGTACGGGCTCGTGCCCCTGGGCGTCCTGCGACGGCGAGTTGTCCACGGGGAAAGACTAGCCATTGCGGCCGCCCCCGAACGAGAGTTTCATTCGGTCCGCGTGACTCCCGTCACGCAGGCTGACCTTCGCGCGGGCCGCCGGGGTGCTGCGCCTACCCTGGAGGGTGCTTCGTCGACGCAGCCGAAAGACTTGAGGACCTCCCCATGGCCGCCACGCCAGAGTTCGCCTACCGTGACCTGCTCCCGATCGGTGCCGACCCCACGCCGTACCGCAAGATCACCTCGGAGGGCGTCTCCACCTTCGAGGCGAACGGGCGCACCTTCCTCCAGGTCGAGCCGGAGGCCCTGCGGCGGCTGACCGCCGAAGCGATGCACGACATCTCGCACTACCTGCGCCCGGCCCACCTGGCCCAGCTGCGCCGCATCCTGGACGACCCGGAGGCCAGCCCGAACGACCGCTTCGTGGCGCTGGACCTGCTGAAGAACGTCAACATCTCGGCCGGCGGCATCCTGCCGATGTGCCAGGACACCGGCACCGCGATCGTGATGGGCAAGCGCGGCCAGAACGTGCTGACCGAGGGCGGCGACGAGGCCGCCATCGCGCGCGGCGTCTTCGACGCGTACACCCAGCTCAACCTGCGGTACTCGCAGATGGCCCCGGTCACCATGTGGGACGAGAAGAACACCGGCAACAACCTGCCGGCGCAGATCGAGCTGTACGCCACCGACGGCGGCGCGTACAAGTTCCTCTTCATGGCCAAGGGCGGCGGCAGCGCCAACAAGTCGTACCTGTACCAGGAGACCAAGGCGATCCTCAACGAGGACTCGATGCTGGCCTTCCTGGAGCAGAAGATCCGCTCGCTGGGCACCGCGGCCTGCCCGCCGTACCACCTGGCGATCGTGGTCGGCGGCACCAGCGCCGAGTTCGCCCTGAAGACCGCCAAGTACGCCTCGGCGCACTACCTGGACGAGCTGCCCACCTCCGGTGACGCCGCCACCGGGCACGGCTTCCGTGACCTGGAGCTGGAGGCCAAGGTCACCGAGCTAACCCAGAAGATCGGCATCGGCGCGCAGTTCGGCGGCAAGTACTTCTGCCACGACGTGCGGGTGATCCGGCTGCCGCGGCACGGCGCCTCGCTGCCGGTCGCGATGGCCGTCTCCTGCTCGGCCGACCGCCAGGCGCTGGGCAAGATCACCGCCGAGGGCGTCTTCCTGGAGCAGCTGGAGACCGACCCGGCCAAGTACCTGCCGGACACCACCGACGAGCACCTCGACGACGAGGTGGTCCGGGTGGACCTGAACCAGCCGATGTCCGACATCCGGGCGCAGCTGTCCAAGTACCCGGTCAAGACCCGGCTCTCGCTCAGCGGCACCCTGGTGGTGGCCCGCGACATCGCGCACGCCAAGATCAAGGAGCGGCTCGACCGCGGCGAGGGCATGCCCCAGTACCTGAAGGACCACCCGGTCTACTACGCCGGCCCCGCCAAGACCCCCGAGGGCTTCGCCTCCGGCTCCTTCGGCCCCACCACGGCCGGGCGGATGGACTCCTACGTCGACCAGTTCCAGGCGGCCGGCGGCTCGATGGTCATGCTCGCCAAGGGCAACCGCTCCAAGCAGGTCACCAAGGCCTGCGCCGAGCACGGCGGCTTCTACCTCGGCTCGATCGGCGGCCCGGCGGCCCGGCTCGCCCAGGACTGCATCAAGAAGGTCGAGGTGCTGGAGTACCCCGAGCTGGGCATGGAGGCGGTCTGGCGGATCGAGGTCGAGGACTTCCCGGCCTTCGTCGTCGTCGACGACAAGGGCAACGACTTCTTCGCCGAGGTCACCGACGGGCCGCTGATCACCAGCCTGCGCGTCCGCTCCGCGGAGTAACAGGCACAGACGCTCCGCGGAGCAACAGACACGGTCGCTCCCCGGAGTAACAAGCAACGGTCGCCCCGCACACAGGAACTGCCCCGCTCGCACGTGCGAGCGGGGCAGTTCGTCAGCAGCCCTGCGACTACGGGTGGTTGGAGACGTTCCCCATCGGCTCGAAGATCTCGCCCGGCTTGCGCCCGGCGGTCTGCGGAGCCTGCTCCTCGGCCACGGGGGCGGGCTCGTCCTCGGCCAGCCCGTCGAGGACCTCCAGCAGCGGCTGCGGGTCCACGGTGTTCAGGGCGTGCTCGACCGGCGCGTTCTCGGCAACGACGGGAGCCGTGGTCGTGGTCTCGTTCTCGGCCATGAGGTTGGGCCGCCTTTCGCTTCATCAGATCTCAGCCCGGCCCGACCGGCACGGCCGGGGCGCCCGGACAGTATCGTAGAGGCCGCTAAATGTCTTATAAACACCACGCGCCTTGTCCTCTTCTCCAACGTTTGCGCGCCGCACCTTAAGCTGTCGCCTCTCTGCGGATCGACGAGCATCTCGCTCGGGGAACATCACCAAAACCAACGGGGGATCTCATGGAGCTTCAGGAGAAGCCGCACGCCGACGCGCTGCGCTTCCGGGTGCTCGGCCCCTTGCACGCCTGGCGCGGTGACCGCCCGCTCGCGCTCGGGTCGCCGCAGCAGCAGGCCGTACTGGCCGCACTGCTGCTCAACCACGGCCGCCCGGTGACCACCCAGGAGCTGGTCGACGGGCTCTGGGGGGACCGTCCGCCGCCCCAGGCGGTGGCCGCGCTCCGGACATATGTGTCCCGACTTCGCACGGTGATCGAGCCCGGTCGAGAAGTCCGCAAACCCGCAGAGGTTCTGGTTTCGGTCAGCGACGGCTATGCGTTGCGGATTGCGCCGAAATCACTCGATCTGGAGGTATTCGACCACGCCTTTGCCGAGGCGGGCGCGGCAAAGACGGCGGGCGATCCCCGCGAGTCCCATCGGCTGCTGGTCTCCGCGCTGTCGCTGTGGAGCGGCCGCCCGCTGGCCGGCCTGCCCGGGCCGTACGCCGAGAGCCAGCGCAACCGCCTCTCCGAGCGGCAGATCAACGCCGAGGAGGAGCGCTGCGCCACGGCCATCGAGATCGGCCACCACGCCGAGGTCATCGCGGAGTTGAGCTCGCTCGCCGCCGAGCACCCGCTGCGCGAGCGGCTGCGCGAGCTGCTGATGCTCGCGCTCTACCGCTGCGGCCGCCAGGCCGAGTCCCTGGGCGTGTACGCGGACACCCGCCGGCTGCTGATCGACGAGCTCGGGGTCGAGCCCGGCGCCGGCCTGGCGACCATGCACTCGCGCATCCTGGCCGCCGACCCCGCGCTGCTGCCGAGCCCGGCCAGCGCGGCCCCCGACCCGGAGGCCGCCGGCTTCCTGCCGCCCGCTCAGCTCCCGGCCGACGTCTCCGACTTCAGCGGCCGCAGCAAGCTGGTCAGCGAGCTGCGGGACGTGCTGCGCAGCGGCTCGGGCCAAGCCGTGGTGGTCACCTCGCTGGCCGGCATCGGCGGGGTCGGCAAGACCACGCTCGCGGTCCACGTGGCCCACGGGGTCCGGCCCGCGTTCCCGGACGGGCAGCTGTACGTGGACCTGCGCGGCGCCAGCGCCTCCCCGGCCGACCCGGCCGTGGTGCTCGGCGACTTCCTCTACGCGCTGGGCGTGCTGGAGACCCCGGACACCCTCGACCAGCGGGCCGCCCTGTACCGCTCGCTGCTGGCCGAGCGGCGGATGCTGATCCTGCTCGACAACGCCAAGGACGCCCGCCAACTGACCCCGCTGATCCCCGGCGTGTCCGGCAGCGCCGTGCTGGTCACCAGCCGCTCCCGGCTCGCCGAGATCCCCGGTGCCCACCTGGTGGACGTCGAGGAGCTGACGCCGGACGAGGCGCTCGCGCTGTTCTCCAGCATCGTCGGCGACCAGCGGGTCTCGGCCGAGCCCGAGGCCGCCCTCGCGGTCGTCACCGCCTGCGGCTTCCTGCCGCTCGCGGTCCGCATCGCCGCCGCCCGGCTGGCCGGCCGGCCCCGCTGGAGCGTCTCCGACCTGGCCCGTCGGTTAGCGGACCAGCGGCACCGGCTGCAGGAGCTGCAGCTCGGCAACCTGGCCGTGGAGACCACCATCGGCCTCGGCTACGCCCAGCTGCGGCCCGAGGAGGCCCGCACCTTCCGGCTCCTGTCGGTGGTCGACTCGCCCGATCTGCCGCTGTCCGCCGTCGCGGCGCTGCTCGGCGTGGACGAGCCCCGGGCCGAGGCGCTCGCGGAGGCGCTGGTCGAGGCGAACATGCTGGAGTGCTTCACCCCGGGCCGCTACCGCTACCACGACCTGCTGCGGCTGTTCGCCCAGCGGCAGAACGAGAAGGCCGAGGACACCGAGGAGCAGCAGGCGGCCCTGCTGCGGCTGCTGGACCTGTTGCTCGCCACCATGCAGAACGCGGCGCGGGTGATCGAGCCCGACGACGAGCTGCCGGAGCCGCTGCACTGCGCCACCTCGACCGGTCTGCGGCTGGTGGACAGCACGGCCGCGCAGGCGTGGCTGCGTGCCGAGCTCGCCCTGGTGCTGAGCAGCGTGGAGGCGGCCGTCCAGCAGCCGCTGGAACTCCTGCGGCCCGCCGTCGACCTGTTCATCGTGCTGCGGACGATCGTCGAGGACCCGACGCACGGCCAGCGGATCCGGGTGGCGCTGGAGGCCGCCGAGGCGAACGCCAAGTCGCACCGGGACGCCGCGGCGGTGGCCCGGATCCAGTTCGCGCTCGGCTTCCTGCACTACCTGGCCGGCGAGTTCCAGGCGGCGGAGGCCTCGTTCCGCCGGAGCCTGGAGCTCCAGGGCGCCGCGGACATCACCCAGCTCCGGGTGTCGGTCGCCAACATGCTCGCCATCGTGCTGAACATCGCCCACCGCTCGGCCGAGGCGCTGCCGTTCTTCCAGCAGGCGCACGCGATCAGCCGCAGTCTCGGTGCCACCATCGACGAGGCGCGGCTGCTCGGCAACATCGCCCGGGCCCATCTCGACCTCGGGCAGCACGACGCGGCGGCCGAGTCCGCGGCGGCCGCCGTGACCGCGGCCCGGGCCTCGGGGAACATCCCCTGCCTCGCGGACACCCTGTACCAGCTCGGTGTGGTGCTGCGGACCACCGGAGCCCCCGGCGAGGCCGCCGGGCACCTGCGCGAGGCGCACCAGCTCTACCAGTCGCAGCAGCACCGGCTCTGGGAGGGCTACTCGCTCTCCCGGCTGGCGGCCTGCCTGATCGGCGACTCGCAGTACCCGGAGGCGGCCGAGGCGGCCGAGGAGTCACTGTCCATCGCGCAGGAGATCGACGCCTCCTACTGCCAGGGCCTGGCCAACGCCGCCCTGGGCGAGGCGCTCCTGAAGCTCGGTCAGCCCGCGCGTGGGCTGGCGTGTCTCCAGGAGGCGCACTCGGTCTTCACCCGGCTCGGTGTGCCAGAGGCTCTCCCCGTGCAGAGCCTCATCGACGCGCAACAGCACACCGAGCCCTTCCCACCCCCCGCGCCGTGACCCGTCCCCCGGCGGGTCGTCCCCCCAGCGTCCGCGTTCCCGCAGCCCCCCGGCTGCGGGAACGCTCGGCGCTTCCCCGGCGCTGCACCGAACTCTGCCAGGGCTCGATTGACATTCGATAAACGTCCGGCCATTCCGACGTCCTCGCAGGTCACGGGTGGTAGGAGCGCGCGCCATGCGGCGTGCGGCCGGTGGCCGCACCACCCCGCCCGCACCCGAATGCTTCCGGTACCGGGGCGAATTCGCCCCACCGGCCACGAGTTGGCCAAAAAGGGACCCCATGGCGCAGTGATCACGCATATTCTCGAAGGCCGGTGCACACACCGCCGGTCCGCGCGGACCGGTACGAAGCAGTGGACACGGGGAGCGTGACGGCCGCCGCGGGCAGGGCAGTCGGCCGGTCGGCGGCCAGGGTGGAAAGGTGCCTTGCGAATCGTGACGACCGGACAGATATCCGACCCCGCCCAGGGCCGCGGCCCCTCCTCCACGACCCCCGAGGCCCGTGCGCACGCACGGCTCTGCCGGCGCCGCGCCGAGCGCGCCCTGCAGGCCCTGGCCTTCGACGCCATCGGCGCCCGCTACAACGAGGCCTTCCCGGCCAGGTCCGGCCAGCTGGCGTGCGGCGAGTGGCTGCTGGGCGAACTCGAGCCGGGCGCCCGGGTGCTGGACATCGGCTGCGGCACCGGAGAGCCGACCCTGCGCCAACTGGCCGACGGCGGGCTGAGCATGACCGCCGCCGACCTCTCCGACGGGATGCTGGCCCTGGCCCGGCAGGCCGTCCCGCAGGCCCGGTTCCACCAGGTCGACATGTACGATCTGGCCACCCCGCAGGCCGTCCGGGCCTGGGGCGTGCCGGAGCTCGGCCCCGCCGCGGCCAGGAGCTTCGCCGCGGCCACCGCGTTCTTCTCGCTGATCCTGCTCCCGCAGGACGAGATACCGGTGGTGCTCGGCCGGATCCGCGACCTGCTCCGCCCCGGCGGGCTGCTGGCGCTCGGCATGGTGGAGGCGGACCTGGACAACGCCCCGCTCCCCTTCCTCGGGCACGAGTTGAGGATCAGCGGCTACCTGCGGGAGGACCTCGCCCGCACCCTCGCCGGGGCCGGCTTCTCGGTGGAGTCCGGTTCCGGCCATCCGTACGCGCCGGCCAGCACCACCCTGCCTCCCGAGGAGCAGCTGTTCCTGCGCTGCCGGCGAGTCAGCTGACCAGTCCCTCCTCCTCGACACCTCAAGAACGGGCGGCCCGTGCGCGACCATCTCACCCCCAGGGCGGCGCAGCCGCCGGCCGTTCCCGTCCAGCGGCACCCACCGCCACCCGGCCATCCCGACGGCCCACCCGGGCACCCGGACGGCCCGCCCGAACCTCCGCAGGCTCCGCCCGAACCTCCGCAGGGCCCGGCCGACCGCCTCCGGCTGGCCGAGCGGCTCGCCTACCTGGACGGCGCCGCCCGCCGGATCAACAGCTCGCTCGACCTGCCCGCCACCCTGCGCGACCTCGGCCGGGTGCTGGTGCCCGCGCTGGCGGACGCCGCCGTGGTGCTGCTGCGCGATCCGCTGCCCGACGTGGAGCGCGACCCCGGGGTGCCGGCCGCGCTGCTGGTCCACCACACCTCGGGCACCCGGCTCGGCCGCGGCGGCGGGCCGCGCCCGGTCGGCCCGCAGGGCCCGCTCGCGCAGGCGCTGGCCCGCCCCGCGACGGCCGGCCCGGTGGTGCTGGGCGCCCCGGACGCCACCCGTCAGCACCCGCTGCTGGCCGAGCTGCTGGGCGCCCGCGCGCTGGGGCGGCTGCGCCCCGGGACGGCGCTGCTGGCGCTGCCGCTGCGGGGCCGTCAGGCCGTCCTCGGCATGCTGCTGCTGATCCGCCGCCCTGCGCAGGACCTGCCGGCCGATTACGACGCCGCCGACACCGCCACCGCGAGCCACCTGGCCACCCAGGGCGGGCTGGCGGTGGACACCGCGCTGCGGTACTCCCGGGAGTGGGAGATCGCCGACGAGCTGCAGCGCTCGATGCTGCCCACCCACCTGCCCCAGCCGCACGGGGTCCGGCTGGCGCACCGCTACCTGCCCGGCGAGAGCGGCGCGCAGGTCGGCGGTGACTGGTACGACTCGATCCCGCTGCCCGGCAACCGGGTGGCGCTGATCGTCGGTGACGTGATGGGCCACTCGCTCACCTCCGCGGCGATCATGGGCCAGCTGCGCACCAGCGCCCAGACCCTGGCCGGCCTCGACCTGCCGCCGCACGAGGTGCTGTACCACCTGGACGAGCAGGCCCAACGGCTCGGCCAGGAGCAGCACCTGGCCACCTGCGTGTACGCGGTCTACGACCCGATCGCCAACCGGGTGGTGCTGGCCAACGCCGGCCACGTGCCGCCGGTGCTGGTCCAGCCGGACGGCCGCAGCGAACTGCTGGACCTGCCGCCGGGGGCGCCGATCGGCGTCGGCGGGGTGGACTTCTCCTCGGTGGAGCTGCCGGCCCCGCCCGGCTCGGCCCTGCTGCTGTTCACCGACGGCCTGGTGGAGACCCGGCGGCGCCCGTTGAGCACCGGGCTGGAGCTGCTGCGCAGCCGGCTGGCCGGCGCCCACCGGCACTCCCCCGAGCACCTGTGCCAGGAGGCGCTGCGGATCCTGCCGGCGGGCGACCGCGGCGACGACATCGCGCTGCTGGCCGCCGCCTTCGACGGCATCCCGGCCGAGGACGTGGCCTACTGGTTCCTCCAGCCACGGCACGAGACGCCCAGCCGGGCCCGCCGGCTGGCCTCGCACGCGCTGCGGCGCTGGGGGCTGGAGGGGCTGGCGGAGAGCACCGAACTGATGGTCAGCGAGCTGGTGACCAATGCGATCCAGCACGCCACCCGGCCGGTGACGCTCCGGCTGGTGCGCACCTCGCTGCTGCGCTGCGAGGTCGGCGACGACAACGCGGCCCTGCCGCGTCCGCGCCGGGCCGGCCCGCAGGACGAGCGCGGGCGCGGGCTGCAGATCGTGGCCCGGTGCGCGGACCGCTGGGGTGCGACCCGGCTGGGCGCGGGCAAGGTCGTCTGGTTCGAGCAGCGGCTGCCGTAGCGGCCGGGGCGTGCGGGGGCGCGCAAGGCCGGTCGCGCGCCGGAGTGCGCCGGCCTGACGAGGCGTCACACCGGCGGTGTGTCGGCGGCCCCTCGCGATCCGGCGCCCGACGGCGCGCGTTTCCTGCCCGGCGCGGTGCACGATTCGCCCTCCGAGGGGTATCCACCAGGCAACGATCCGGTACGAACCGACGCCGGCATGACGGTCCACCCTGCCGTACCGACGGGAACGTGGAGCGCCGAGGACTGGAGCCAGCGTGAGCCGAGCAGCCGACGCAGCCGACGGGGCCGGATCCGGCGAGCCGGACGCCCCCTGCCCCCACCGGCCGTGCCCGGAGCACCACCCCGTGCCCGAGCAGGCCGAGCACGCCCGACCCACGGCGCACGCGGAGCACGCGGAGCACCCCTGCCACTACGGTCACCCGGGTCACTTGGGTCACTCCGGTCACCCGGGTCATCCGGGTCACTCGGGTCACCCGGACCACACCGATCACCCCGACCACCCGGAGCGGGCCGACGCCGACGCGGCGAAGGTCGCCGTCCACCTCGGCCTCACCACCGGCCTGAGCATCGAGGCCGAGATGCACACAGCCGCACCGAGCGGGCCGCTGCTGCCGGCGGCCTTCGCCGTCCTGGTGGTCAGCCTCGCGCACCTGTGCCTCGGGGTGGGGATGGCGGCGGCCGCCGTCTGGGCGGGCGCCCCGGACTACCTCTGCCTGCTCGCCGGGGCGGCCGGGCTGGGCGCCGCCTGGCTGCTCACCCGCAACACCCTGCGGGCGGCCGGGACGGTCCCGATGCCGCCCGCCCCGCTGGAGGACACCGCGGTCGCGCCGGTGCCCGGCCACGACTCAGCCGAACTCCCGTGACACCTTGGCCAGCTGCTCCAGGGCGAGGAGCACCTCGGGCCCGAGCACGGCCTCGGCCAGCTCGGGCCGGCCCCGCAGCCGCAGCACCGCGCGGAGCACATCGGCGTGGTGGAGCAGCCGGAGCGCGTCCAGGTACTCACCGGCCCGGGCCGGGGCCCCCTCCAGGTGGCTGCGGTGCCAGGCCTGGAGCACCGCCTTCACCACGGTGAACATCATCCGCCGCCCGCGCACCAGCTCCGCCCTGGCGTTGAGCGCGAACACGTCGATGGTCGCCTCGCCCTTGGCGGTGAGCGGGTCGTACGCGCCGGACTCCAGGTAGAGCAGCAGGTGGTCGGCCGGGTCCTCGCGGGACGGGTCGACCAGCAGGTGGGCACCGGTGACCGGGTCGCAGGGGAAGCGGTCGCGCTTGTGGTTGCTGTTGCAGTGGGCGCAGGCGAGCAGGTGGTTCTGCCAGTCGAAGGTGCGCAGCGGGGCCCGGGCGATCGGCTCGAAGTGGTCGATGTCGGTGCCGAGGTTGTCCCCGCAGTACATGCACCGCTCCAGGCCGGGGGCCATCTGGCGGAGCAGCAGCCGCAGCTGGGCCTTGGGCTGGCGGGCGCCGCGCCAGGCCGCCCGGCCGACCGCGGTGTTCGGCCCGGTCGAGCGGATCGCCTCGGTGCGGCGGGTGAGTTCGGCCAGCAGCGCGGGCCGAAGCGGCGGCCGCTGGAGCGGGATCACCGGTCCCGGCCGAGCAGCCGGGCGGTGGCCTCGTCGGCCCGCGCGGTGAGCGAGCTGTTCAGCTTGGCGCCGAGCTCGCGGTACTCGGCCAGCTCGGCGGCGGAGGCGTCGCCGGCGTAGAGCTTGCGCTCCAGGCGCACCAGCAGCCGGCGCTCGGCCTCCGCGTTCGCCGAGTAGGCGCTGGCGAGGCCGAACAGCTCGGAGAGCGCGGTGTCGTCGCCGCTGCCGTAGAGGATCCGCTGGTGCAGGTCCTCGCCCAGCAGCCGCGGCGGGGCGGGCTCCTCCTCGGGCCCGGCCAGCCGGATCAGCGCGCCCGGGTCGGCGGCCTGGCAGACGTACGGGCTGTGGGTGGCCACGATGAACTGAACCTGGGGGAAGTGCGCGGTGAGCCAGCCACCGACCCGCTGCTGCCAGGCCGGGTGCAGGTGGGCGTCGACGTCGTCGATCAGCACGGTGGCGCGGACCGGCAGGGTGGGCCGGCCGTCCACGTACTCGGGCCTGGTCCGGCGGGTGATCGCGGAGAGCTCGGCGACCAGGGTGACCAGCCGCGCGACGCCGTCGCCGAGTTCGGCGAGCGGCAGGGCCAGGCCCGCGCGCTCCACCCAGGGGCCGTCCGGCCCCGTGGCGGCGAGCCGCCAGCCGTCCGGCAGCAGGCCGTCCTCGACCAGGGCGGCGGCGGCGCCCTGGATCCCGGCGGGGGCCGGGCGGGCGACGGGGCCGAACCAGCGGTGCCGGGCCGAGGGCGGGCCGGTCCGCTCGGCCCGGGGCGCGGCGCCGGCGGCCCCGACGATCCGCCAGGCCGCTCCCCCGTTGAGCTCCACCGAGCCGGCCGGGCTGCCGACGGCCAGCCAGCGCTCCACCGGCACCGCCGGGTGGGCGCCGAGCGCCAGGGCGACGGCCTGCAGCAAGGTGCTCTTGCCGGAGCCGTTGGGCCCGGCCAGTACCGTCCAGCCGGCCGCCGTGCCGTCCGGCCGGGCCAGGTCGAGGTCGACCTCACGCGGACCGCTGAAGCACTTCAGGCCGGACACCTTGATCCGGGAGACGTCCACGGCACCCCCTCAGGCTCGAACCACCGTTCCAGGTATGCCCGGTGGATCACTCCACGATGCGCACCGGAAGCTCCCGCAGCACCTGTCGCAGTTCGTCGGCGAAGCGGTCGTACTCGGCGGAGCGGGCCGAACCCGCCCGGGTGGCGAGGCCGATCCGCCGGCCGGGCGCCGGATCGGCGAAGCGGACCGCGGCCAGCCGGTCGGTCCGGCCGGCCTCCACCTCCAGCGCGGTGGCCGGCAGCAGGGTGACGCCCAGGCCGCCGACCACCAGCTGGACCAGGGTGGACAGCCCCGCGGCGCGGGTGGAGCCGCCCCGCGGGTCGGCGCCGATCTCCCGGCAGATGTCCAGCGCCTGGTCGCGCAGGCAGTGGCCCTCCTCCAGCAGCAGCACGTCCAGGTCCAGCAGCACGTCCCGGGGGACGTCCACCTGCCCGGCCAGCTCGTGGTCGGGCGGGGTGACCAGGACGAAGTCCTCGTCGAAGAGCGGGATGTCCCGGGTCGGCGCCGAGCCGCCGGCGGGCAGGGCCAGCAGCAGCAGATCCAGCCGGCCGCCGGCCAGCCCCTCGAGCAGCGAGGGGGTGCGCTCCTCGTGGACGTGCAGTTCGAGATCGGGGTAGCTGTCGCGGACCAGCCGGAGCACCACGGGCAGCAGGTACGGGGCGACGGTCGGGATCACCCCGAGCTGCAGCGGCCCGGTGAACGGTCGGCGGGCCGCCTCCACCTCCTCGGTCAGCGCGTGCAACGAGGACAGCACCAGGCGCGCATGCCCGGCAACGCGCTCCCCCAGCGGAGTGATGATGACCCTCCGTGTCGTACGCTCCACCAGCTGCGCCCCGAGAGCCTCCTCCAGCGCGGCCACCGCGCCGGACAGGGCCGGCTGGCTGGCGCCGATGGCCGCCGCGGCGTCCCGGAAGTGCCGGTGCTCGGCCACCGCCAGGAAGGACCGCAGCTGGGCGACGGTGGGAGCGCGGGGCGGGCGCGCTGTGGGGATCGACACACCGGGATCAGGTTTGCGGGAACGGTCCGTGCGGCCGGCGGGGTGATGAGTACTGATAGCTCTCTCCGATCAGATGCATCGAGTCTAGCTATTTCCCTGATCAGTGCCCGCTGTGTAACCCTGGACCCTGTCCGAACCCGTCGAATCATAGGCAGATCGGACGAAATTCCCTCGATTTCTCACACCAGGAGAAGTGAACGTGCTCACGATCGGTGACAAGTTCCCCGAGTTCGACCTCAAGGCCTGCGTCGACCTCGACCCCGCGAGCGCCTTCGCCGACCTCAACCACAAGTCCTACGAGGGCAAGTGGCGCGTGGTGTTCTTCTGGCCGATGGACTTCACCTTCGTCTGCCCGACCGAGATCGCCGCGTTCGGCAAGCTGAACGAGGAGTTCGCCGACCGTGACGCCCAGATCCTCGGCGTCTCCGGCGACTCGGAGTTCGTCCACCACGCCTGGCGCAAGGACCACAAGGACCTGCGCGACCTGCCCTTCCCGATGCTGGCCGACGTCAAGCACGAGCTGATGCAGGCCTGCGGCGTCGAGGCCGAGGACGGCACCGCCCAGCGCGCCGTCTTCATCGTGGACCCGAACAACGAGATCCAGTTCGTCATGGTGACCGCCGGCTCCGTCGGCCGTAACCCCAAGGAGGTCCTGCGGGTGCTGGACGCCCTGCAGACCGACGAGCTGTGCCCCTGCAACTGGACCAAGGGCGAGGACACCCTCGACGCCCAGGCCCTGCTGGCCGGCTGACCATGGCCCTCGACGAACTGAAGGCCGCCCTCCCGGACTACGCCAAGGACCTCAAGCTCAACCTGAGCGCGGTCATCGGCAACTCCGACCTCCCCGCCCAGCAGCTCTGGGGCACCGTGCTGGCCTGCGCGATGGCCACCCGCTCCCCCGCCGTGCTGCGCGAGCTGGAGCCCGAGGCCAAGGCGAACCTCAAGCCGGAGGCGTACAACGCCGCCAAGGGCGCCGCCGCCGTCATGGGGATGAACAACGTCTACTACCGGACCCTGCACCTGCTCTCCGACAAGGAGTACAGCAGCATGCGGGCCGGCCTGCGGATGAACATCATCGGCACCCCGGGCGTCGAGAAGGCCGACTTCGAGCTGTGGTGCTTCGCGGTCTCCGCGATCAACGGCTGCGGCCAGTGCCTCGACTCGCACGAGGCCGTGCTGCGCAAGGCCGGTGTCGAGCGCGAGGTCATCCAGGCCTCGATGAAGATCGCCGCCGTGCTCCAGGCGGTCGCCGCCACCCTCGACTCCGAGGCCGTGCTGGCCGCGCTCTGAGTCGCACCCCGTCACACCCGAGGGGCCCCGCCGGACGACGGCGGGGCCCCTCGTCGTGCCGGGGCAGCGGGATTCCGGCTCAGGCGGTGGCGGCGCTCTCCGCCTCCGCCGCCTCACGGGCGGCCTCCAGTGCCACGAAGACCTCCAGGCCGGCCGCGTTCCGCCGGCGCAGGTGCCCGACCACCGTGTTGGTGACGGCGATCAGCGGCACCGCCACGATCGCCCCGGCGATCCCGCCGACGATCGAGCCGGCCGCGACCCCCAGCACCACACCCAGCGGGTGGACCCGGACCGCCCGGCCGAGGATCAGCGGCTGCAGGATGTGCCCCTCGATCTGCTGCACCGCGACCAGCACCACCAGCACCATCAGCGCGGTGAAGGGGTTCACCGTCACCATCGCGATCAGCACCGCGATCGTCCCGGTGACCAGCGCGCCGACCAGCGGCACGAAGGCCCCCAGGAAGATGATCACGGCCAGCGGCATCGCCAGCGGCACACCCAGCAGCTGGATGCCGATGCCGATGCAGAGCGCGTCGATGAAGGCCACGAAGACGGTGCCGCGGACGTACGCGGTCAGCGTGGCCCAGGCCTTCGGTCCGGCCCCCGCCATCGCGTACCGGGAGCGGCTGGGCAGGCCGCGCAGCGCCCAGCCCCAGATCCGGGCGCCGTCGTAGAGCAGGAAGAAGGTGGTGAAGGCCGCCAGCACCACCCCGGTGAGCACCTCGACCGCGATCGTCACCCCGGTGAAGCCGGCCGAGGTGATCTGCTCCGAGTTGGTGCCGATGGCGGCCGAGATCTGCCGGGCGAAGTCCTCGATCTGCTGCTGCGTCAGGTGCAGCGGCCCGTCCACCAGCCAGTCCCGGAGCTGGTTGACGCCCGCCTGGACCTTGCCGGTGACCGACTCCAGGTTGGTGCTCACCTGCCAGACCACGAACCAGCCGACCAGACCGATGCCGGCCAGCCCGCTCAGGAAGGTGCCCGCCGCCGCCAGCGAACGCGGCACCCCGAGCCGCCGCAGCCAGGAGACCGTGGGCTCCAGCAGCGCCGAGATCAGCAGGGCGGCGAGCACCGCGAAGGCGACCAGCCGGAGCATGTCGACCACCCGGAACAGCACGTACAGCGCGACCCCGAGCAGCAGCAGCCGCCAGGTCGACTCGGCCGCCACCCGCAGCCCCCACGGCACCGCCTCCACCGGGCTGGCCGGGCGCCCGGGCGGGGAGGCCCGGACCTGCGTGACCCGGGGCCGGTGCTCGGCCGGGCGGGGCGGTGGGATCCGCCCGCTGTCCTCCGCCGCCGGCTCGGCCCGCGCCCCGTCCACCGCCGGCTCGACCAGCGGCAGCGGGTGGTGGACCGCCTCCAGGGTCCGCAGTTCGCCGAGCGCGGCCGCCGCCACCAGGGCGGCCTCCGCGGCGGCCTCCGCAGCGGCGGCCCGGCGGCGGCGCTCGACCGCCGCTAGCACGCCGGCGGTCACCGCACCGGCCTTGGCCAACGCCTTCCACGCCTTCGAGTCCCGCGCCATCCCAGCTCCCCTGCTCCCCGCTCGGTCACCGCGCCGTCGTCCCGCACGATCGTCCGGGACGACGCTACCCGGCCGGGGCGCCCGCAGTGAGCGGGGCCCGGCTTCCGCGCCGGCCGCGCGCCCCGTCGAAACCGGGTCGAACAGGTACGAACTGTCTGGTTTCATACCAAGGAGAGTGGGGAGGAGACCGGTACCACCGACCAACTGTCCGCGGACCGGCCGGGGCCGGAGACACCAGGACCCTCTCCGTGCTCCCCGCGTCCGCACCAGGACCGCACCGCCCGCGAGCGCACTGGTCAGCGCCGCCCGGGCGGCGCGGCCCGCTTCCAGCCGCAGCCTCGCGGCACGGCGAGAGCCCCCGACCGCGGGCGGTCGGGGGCTCTCGGTGCGCTGCGGGCCGGCCGCAGGGGCCGGCGGAGCGCCTAGTACCAGTGGTGCGACTGCCAGAACGACCAGGCACCGCAAGGGCTGCCGTAACGGTCGTTCATGTAGTTCAGGCCCCACTTGATCTGGGTCGCGGGGTTGGTGCGCCAGTCGGCACCCGCCGAGGCCATCTTGGACCCGGGCAGCGCCTGGACCAGGCCGTACGCGCCGGAGGAGGCGTTGGTGGCCGTGTAGTTCCAGCCGCTCTCGCGCTTCACGATCTGGCTGAAGCACTGGAACTGGGCGTCGTCGCCGATGATCTGGAGCGCCATCTCCTGGACGGAGCCCGGGCTGACGGCGGCCAGCGTGGTGCGAGCCTTGTCGCGGTTGGCGGCCTCTTCGTCCGCCTTGCGCTTCGCATCGGCGGCTTCGGCGGCGGCCTTGGCGGCCTTCTCCGCGTCGGCCTTGGCCTGTGCGTCGGCAGCGGCCTTCTGGCGCGCGGCCTCCTCGGCGGCCTTCTTGGCCGCGGCGTCGGCCGACACCTGCTGAGCGGTCGCCTGGCGGCTGAAGTTGTCGCTGACGGTCTGCGCCTGGTCACCGGAGGGGACGTCGGCGAGCAGCGTGGCGCTCGCGACGTCGACCGTCGAGACGGTCTTGCCCTCGCTACCCGAAGCCGCACCAACGACGGCACCCACAGCGGTGACCGCGGTGGCAGAGGCCACAGCGACTCCCCGGACCGAGATCCGAGTCACATGGTTTCCTTCCAGCGTCGCCCGCGCGTGACCGTGCGGACGCAATCTGCCCCTTGGCGCTGGCCTCCACCCCTGCTCTGGTCACGGGAGGCGCTGGCCCGGCGCCGGCCCGAGAGACTCGGAACGGCGAACAGATCGGGCGGCGTACGACTCATCGGGTGTTCAGTTTTCCGCCCGCCAACCGGAGTTGCCGAGCGCGGTTCTGCCGTACGCGGGGCCTGACAGAACCCTCACCATGCCGCACCGGGCCGTGTCTACGCAATTCCCCTCTGCGTGGCGCATCTCACAATCTTGGCGGGCAGCCAGTTCGGCCGATCCATGGACAAGTGCCAGTCAGATGTGTTGGCACAGAAGGGGCCTGCCGCTCGGCGGCAGGCCCCTTGATGGTGGATTGTCCGATTTTATCCAGGCGATTTGTCGGCCTGCGGGGCGCCCGCGGAGGCGCCCGGCAGGGTCAGGGCTGGACGTCCTCCAGCATCTCGGTGACGAGTGCGGCGATCGGGGAGCGCTCGGAGCGGGTCAGCGTGATGTGGGCGAACAGCGGGTGTCCCTTCAGCTTCTCC
>NZ_JBFAQT010000034.1:0-65080 GCF_040678895.1 Kitasatospora sp. NPDC049258 | reverse complement strand
CTGGCAGAACGTCGCCCAGGGCGCCCTGCTCGTCGTCGCCGTCGTCATCCAGCAGCGCCGCAACGGCGAACGCGCCGTCGGCCTCCCCGCCTGACAAGCCTAGGGCGCCTTCCCCGTACGGCAGCGCAGCCGCATTCGAAACCCCATCCATCGCAGGGAGTCTCGATGAATCGCCACAACCACCCCCACGCCGACCGAGGTTTCGGAACCCTCACGGCGGTCGCAACCACCTTCGCACTGGTCTGCGCTGCGGGAGCTATCCAGTTGCACACCGCACCTCACGCACACGCGCTGGCAAACGGAGTTGCCCTGACCCCACCGATGGGGTGGAACACCTGGAACGCCGTCGGCTGCAACCCCTCCAGCGGCCTCGTCCAGAGGAGCGCCGACATCATCGCCTCCTCCGGAATGAAGGCGGCCGGCTACCAGTACGTCGTCGTCGACGACTGCTGGATGAACCCCGACCGCGACGCGAACGGCAACCTGCAGGCGGACGCAAGGCGCTTCCCCGGCGGTATGAAGGCCGTCGCCGACTACGTCCATGGCAAGGGCCTCAAGTTCGGCATCTATCAGGTCCCCACCGAGAAGACCTGCGCACAGCGTGCCGGGCAGCTGCCACTCGGGGCCCGCGGCAAGGGCACCGGGAGTCTGGGGCACGAGCAGCAGGACGCCAACACCTTCGCCGCCTGGGGCGTGGACTTCCTCAAGTACGACTGGTGCTCGCCCGACGGCGACCTCGAACAGCAGAAGCAGCAGTTCACCGTGATGCGCGACGCGCTGTCAGCCACCGGCCGACCCATCGTCTACAGCATCAACCCCAACTCCTACCACCTCTCCAAGACCGGCGCGACGTTCGACTGGCGCGGCATCGCCAACACGTGGCGCACCACGGAGGACATCACCCCCTCCTGGAACACCGGCCACACCAACGGCTACCCCATGGGGATCAGCAACATCCTCAACATCGAGAGCACGGCCTCGATCGCCGACCAGTCCGGGCCGGGGCACTGGAACGATCCCGACATGCTCGAAGTGGGCAACGGCGGTCTCAGCGCGGACGAGCAGCGCTCCCACATGGCCATGTGGGCCGTGACGGCTTCGCCGCTCATCGCCGGTAACAAGCTCGACTCGATGTCCGCCGAAGCCCTCGCCCTGCTGACGAACCCCGACGTCGTCGCCGTCGACCAGGACCCGCAGGAAGGGGCCGGGCGCCTCATCAGGGACAAGAACGGGCTGCAGACCTGGGCCAGGCGGCTGGCGGACGGATCCGTCGCCGTCGCCCTGCTCAACCAGACCTCCGGCACGGCAACGGTCTCGACCACGGCCGGCAGCGTCGGCTTGCCGTACACCGCCTCCTACATGCTCAAGGACGTCTGGTCGGGCCGAACCACCACGACCGCGCAGACCATCTCGGCCACCTTGGCCTCCCATGCCAGTGCGATGTACCGCGTCACCCCGGTCGGCCCGGCCACCAGCCCGCCGGCACCAGCGGACGGCACGTACGAGATCGCCTCCACCGGTTCCACCCAGGTCCTGGACGATCCCGCCTTCAGCACAGCTCCCAACACCCAGCTGATCTCCTGGAACCGCACCGACGGGACCAACCAGCGGTGGACCTTCACCGCCAACGGCGACGGCAGCTACGCCGTCAGGAACAAGGCGTCCGGACTCTGCATGGACATCCGCGGTGCCGCCACCAGCGCCGGAACCGCCGTCATCCAGTACGGCTGCACCGGCAGGGCCAACCAGCGGTTCACGCCCCGGCCGCTGGCGTCCGGTGGCTATCAGCTGATCGCCCGCAACAGCAACCTCGCCATCACCGCCTCCGGCACTGTCAACGGCTCCGTCCTCACCCAGCAGGAGCCGGGCACCGGCTGGCCCGACAGCCAGGTGTGGGCCCTGAATCCCGCCGGGTGAGGCGCTGGGCTGCCCATGGGGAGTGCTCGCCCGGTGGAGCACGGGGGACATCTGGAGGCGGACGGGGTTGAGGGTCCGGCCGTCGAGCCGGTGCCGCAGCGCGTCGAGCAGGACCGGTCCCGCGCTGGACAGGCCACCGCCGATCACCACGCGGTCGGGGTCGAGGACCAGCAGCAGGGCGGCCAATCCGCGGGCGAACCGGTCGGCGGCCTGGTCGACGACCTGGAGGGCCACCTGGTCCCCTTCAGCTGCGGCCGCGAAGAGCGTGGCCAGAGTGTTCACTTGCTGTCCGGGGTGTACTACACCTGCCCGCCGGTACGCCGGTACGCCGGTACGCCGCGACGGCGAGCCGGCGAGCCGGCGGACGGCCTGTGCGCCGACGACTCGTTCGAAGGTGCCCGGTCCTTCGATGCCGAGGGCGGCCGCCCGGGCCATGACGTCCACGAAGCCCAGTTCGCCGGCGGCCGCGTGGCGCTGCCGCGATAGAGCGGGCCGGCGATGACGATGCCGGCACCGATGCGTTCGGCCCAGCGGACGAGTACCAGGTTCTCGTCCGTGTGGCCTGCGGGGGATTCGCGTTCGGCGAGTACGGCGAGGGTGACGTCGTTGTCCAGCAGGACGGGGCAGCGGAGCCGATCACGCAGGTTCGCGGCGACCGGCAACGGCGCCCAGTGGGCGATGCCGGCGGTGCGCAGTGCCTGACCGGTGCTCTCGTCGACGATGCCGGGTGTCCCGACGCCGACCGCCCACAGCTGGTCGGCACGACGGCCGGCGGTGGTCAGGTGCCTGGTCCAAGGTCTGGTGGACCAGGGTGAGGAGCAGCTCGCCCCGGCAGTGCGGGGGACGGGCACCCGCGTGGTCCGGCCGGGCCGGCCGGCCAGAACGGCCCGGTCGTTGATCTGCCGCGGCGTGTGCGGACCGGCGCTCACCGGCTGCCCGATCACGTGTGCCCGTTCCGTCCTTGCGGGTGTCGCAGCTGTGGCTGATGGGGCGAGGCTACCCGGCACCCGGGAGCGGGGTGGCCGCAGCTCGGTGTGCGGAAGCGGACAGAACCGCACCGCAAGGTCTCCCTCTGCTGCGGAGGTGCGCGGCGACGTGCTGTCTGCACCGTGCAAGGCCTGTTGTCCAGTTCATCCCTTCCGGGGATGCAGGAGTCGCAATGACGCGCTCCATTCGATAACTGGCATAGACCTATGACCGAACTCCGTGCACGCTGGTGCAGCGGACGTCCTGACTCCCCGTTAAGAGTCGACGCAACTGACCCAGGGCATGTATGCATGCCGATCCAGAGATACACCGTGAGGTCATGCATGGCGGCTGATCAGCCTGAGCGCGGGGCGCTGGTTGTTCACTACTCGAATGTCGGCAGGGTCGGAAGGGTGGTCATGCTCGGCCACAGATGGGCACGCATCCTCCCTGCAAGGCGCTACGTCCGCTGGAGCGACGGAGCCCTGGAGCCATGGCGCGCGGGAATGTGGACGGTCCTCCTGCCGCGGCCACTGGACCCTGAGGGCGTGGAGCCAGCAGGCTCCTGCGCACAGCATTGACGAGACCGAACAGACGCGGCAGGGCGAAGCTGACAGGTGACCTGCGCTTCGTGCCGCTCGGCCGGACCGGGCATGCGGCCGGCCCGGCCAGGGGCCACGCTGACTCGGATGCTCTCGGCTCAGGTGATGCGGTGGCAGCGGGCGGCATTCGGGCGTCAGCACGATGCGCCGACATCCCGCGTAGGTGAGCATCCGCTGGAGCGCGCCGCCTGCTGGTCGTCGACGGAGAACACCCACCGGCCCGGCACGAGCAGGACGGTGTGCAGGCCCTCCATCAGGGCGGTGGTGAGGTTCTGCAGGCCCGGCCGGGTACCCGCCGACAGGACGCCGTTGTCCAGGTAGATCACCGGAGCGGGAAGCCCGAGGCGGCCGGCGAACCGGCGCAGGACCGCCCGATGGGCTTGCATGCCGCGCGGGTCGCGGGGATAGCACCGCAGATAGGCGGCGGGCGGCAGGCGGTGCTCTGCGGGGGCGGTGGCGGTCATGATGCCTCCTGGGTGGTGGCTCCGGGCAGTCGTACGGTGTCCTGGGGCGGCGGACGCCCCTCCTCCCCCCTGTGCCCCCGGGCTGCACCCGCGGGCGGCGGCCAGCCGCGCCGGGCTGCGGCGTGCTAGGCCAGGGCCGAGGAGAACACGCGCCGCGGCTGGGCCCTGACCGGGTCGCCCACATCCGGGGCAGACGGCGCCGCGGCGCGGGGCAGTTCCTCGATGCGGCAGCCGTGGGCGGCGACCCACTGGGTGGTCCGCTCTGCTTCCTTGTCGGACAGGGAGAAGACGAACCGGCCGGGGACGAGGACGGTCCGGTACCAGCCGTCGGCGATCCGTGCCATCAGGCTTTCCAGCGCTGGCAGCGGCCCGCGGGAACGGCGGCCGTTGTCCAGGAACACCGCGGGCTGCGGCAGTCCGAGCTGGCGGGCCCGTTCCAGCAGCGCCTGGCGGTGGCCCTCCGTCTTCCAGATGTCGTGGGGGTAGCGGCGCAGGTAGACGGCGGTTGCGGAGGATGTGCTTCGAGTGGCTGTGTCTTGGGTGCCCATGGCGGCACCTCCTTGCGAGGAGCGCGATGGCGGGCCGTGACCCGCCTCCTGCCTCCAGGGAAGCTGCCGGTCGTTACGCGATCAATGCGGGTGCGTGCCCATCCTTCGGCGGAAACGATGGGTAGCTCGCGAGTCCGGCAGGGGCCGGCCACCCTGCTGGGCGGGGAGTGTCAAGGCCGCACCACGAATCGGGCACGAGGTGTCTCCCTGCCGGGCAGCGCGATGTGGGTGAGCAGTGCGTCGTCACGGGTCCGGTCGGCCTGCGGATCGAGGCTCTCCGGGCTCAGGGGAGGCGCCAGGTCTGGGCGACGGTGCCGTTGCAGTCGTAGATCTGGAGCTGGGTGAGGTTGGCGGTGGACCTATCCGGAGTCGGCCGTCCTCCGGGGCCCGGTCAGGTCTGAGGCGACCCGGCGGTCCACACCTCCCGTCAGCAGAAAACGCTCCACTCCCTCCTCGAGACTGCTGCACATAGTGCTGAATTCGTAACACCAGCCTCATCGGTCAGTGCAGTTGCCATCAACGTGGAGCAACTGGCTGTAAGTCATGAGGCCTACCGTCATGAAAGCGCCGGCCTCGCCCACTCCCGGTGGGTTGTCGACGGCATCTCTCCCAAGAGCCACCACAGACCGGCCGAGCCGCTCCTCGGCCGCACCGAATCGCCCCACCCACGCTGCACTCGGACGCCCGGGGCGCCACCGCGCGGTGGCGAGGGGCTACCTGGGTGCTCTGCGGCCGGCCAGGGGGAATTCGACGGACGCCGAGGAGCCGTGCGGGCCGGTGATGGCCGGCCCGCACGGCCGTCAGTCGTTTCGCACTGCCGCAGGCAGCTGGGGTTTGTTCTCCGGCTCTACGGCTGCTGGAGGGGCGGGGTGGGCATCGGGGTGCTGCTGTTCTCGACGAGGGACATCAGGACGAGGGCGTCGGTCCAGCCCAGCGGGACGACGGAGGAGGGCTTGCCCGCGGCGTTCACGGTTTCGGGGAGTTCGCCGAGGTTGTTGCGCTTGGAGAGGACCCAGTCGAGGACGGGGCCGCCTTTGGCGCTCTGTCCGGTGCCGTACCAAGCGAGGGAGAAGAAGGAGGCGTTGTGGCTCCAGGTGTCGGTGCCCCAGTTGTAACCGCTGCCGGGGACGGCACCGCCGTTGGGGCGCTTGAGGACGTTGTAGGTCTGGTCGAGGGCGGCCCCGAGGTCGGCGGGGGCGGTGTTGAAGGGGGGCGCCGTGAACGCGGCGGCGCTGTCGATGCCGCCCTGGCCGTCGGGCGGCCCGGAGCCGTCGAGCTTGGTGCGCGCCTCCCAGGTGCCGTACGAGCTCTGGGCCTGCTGGTTGTACTGGAGGATCTGGTAGGCCTCGGTGTCGTGGCCGGTGATGGCGAACGCGGCCGAGGTGAAGCGACGGCGCCGGGGTCGTTGGCGGGCACCACGACGGATTGGGTGGCACCGGTGGGCAGGTAGCGCCACTTGCCGGACGGCAGGGCCAGGATGTCGCTGCCCTGGATGTAACTGGCGCCGACGGCGAACTTCGGGTCGACGCCCTCGGTGACGAAGAACGCCAGGCGCTTCGTCTCGGAGTGCCAGCCGCCCCAGTAGGACTGGGTGCTGCGGTAGAGGACGCCACCGCGGGCGGGGAGGCAGCGGACCTCACCATGTGAGTCCAGCCGAGCGGCAACGCCTCGCTTAGGTCCTGGCAGAGGTCGTTTCGGCGGACGTGCCTGTCGATTCAGCGAAACCGGCGCCGCAATCCGCCGGGGCGGCTTCTGTGGCCTGGTGCCGCCGACGGCGGTACGCATGTT
Organism: Kitasatospora sp. NPDC049258; assembly: GCF_040678895.1. Classification (NCBI taxonomy): domain Bacteria; kingdom Bacillati; phylum Actinomycetota; class Actinomycetes; order Kitasatosporales; family Streptomycetaceae; genus Kitasatospora; species Kitasatospora sp. NPDC049258. The sequence goes on along the minus strand of NZ_JBFAQT010000034.1, from coordinate 58,795 downwards.
CGAGGCGGATGGTGACAGCTCAGCTACGTTGCATCGGCGCTCGGCCGAACTGTCAGCCATCGAAGCCAGCTCGGCCGATGCGTTGCCGCGTCAGACCCCGTGGTCGTACACCACGGTGACGGGGGCATGGTCACTCCAGCGTTCGGCGTGGGTGGCAGCGCGCTCGACGTAGGCCTCGACCGCCTTGGCGGCGAGGCCGGGGGTGGCCATCAGATAATCAATCCTCCAGCCCGAGTCGTTGTCGAAGGCGCGGCCACGGTAGGACCACCAGGAGTACGGGCCGGGCTGGTCGGGGTGGAGGCTGCGGACCACGTCGACGTACCCGGCCTCGTCGAGGACGCGGGTGAGCCAGGCGCGCTCCTCGGGGAGGAAGCCGGCGTTCTTCTGGTTGGACTTCCAGTTCTTGAGGTCGTCCTCGCGGTGGGCGATGTTCCAGTCACCGCAGACCACCACCTCGCGCCCCTCGGTGGCGGCGCTCGCCTTCAGGCGGACCAGGTGCTCGATGAACTCCGCCATGAAGCGTTCCTTCTCGTCCTGGCGGTCGGTGCCGACCTCGCCGGAGGGGAGGTAGAGGCTGGCGACGGTCAGGCCGGGAAGGTCGATCTCCACATACCGGCCGGAGGCGTCGAACTCGGTCGAGCCGAAGCCGATCGCCGTGCGCTCCGGCGCGCGCCGGGAGAGCAGGGCCACGCCGGCCCGCCCCTTGGCGGCGGCCGGCGCCCAGACCGCGTGCCAGCCCTCCAGCGCCAGCAGCTCCGCCGGGATCTGCCCCTGCTCGGCCCGGACCTCCTGCAGGCAGACCACATCGGCCTTGGTGGCGGCCAGCCACTCGACCAGGCCCTTCTTGGCGGCGGCCCGGATGCCATTCACGTTCACTGTCGAAACCACGATCACCCCGCGAGGGTACCGGACCGCCCCGGGCCCGTCCGCGGACCGCCGTCATTGGTCTTGACCATCTCGCGGAGCAAGCCCTAGGGTCACTTACTGCAAAGACCTTTAATAAAGAAGGACGGATAAAGCCCGCCCTCCCCACCTGCTGAAACACCGGGGAGGCCAGCGGGCGGCGCTCCTTCAGGGTGGAGGACACGGTGGCTCAAGCGGTGGCTCAAGGACAGCTCGCGGCGGTGCCGGAGCCCAAGTACTGGCACCTGCGGACGGTGCTGGTCCGCACCATCGACGCCGAGTTCTCCACCGGCCAGATCCTGCCCAACGAGCGCGAGCTCGCCGCCCGCTTCGGCGTGGCCCGGGCCACCCTGCGCCAGGCGCTCGACCAGCTGGAGCTGGAGGGCCGGCTGGTCCGCCGCCGCGGCATCGGCACGCTGATCGCCGCGCCGCGGGTCGGCGTGCCGGTCAACAGCAGCGAGGAGGGCTGGCCGGGCACCGCCCGCAGCCAGGCCTGGCGGGTGATCGACTGCGTCAGCGCCGCCGCGCCCACCCAGCTGGCCGCGGCGCTCGGCATCGCCGAGGGCGCCACCGTGCACACCGTCCGCCGGGTGCGGATGCTGCACGGGGTGGCGGTCGCCACCGAGTCGCTGCACGTCCCGGACTCCGCGGTGCCCCGGCTGCCCGCCCTGCCGCACCTGGTCGGCGCCTCCGGCGAGGCCGACCGCGCCCGTACGGTGCTGCGCCAGCTGGAGCGGCTCGGCGTCGACGGGGAGTCCCGCTCGGTCGAGCTGGGGGTCGCCGAGGCCGAGCAGGCCTCCCAGCTGGAGCGCCCGCCGGGCACCCCGGTGCTGGTGGTCACCACCCAGTACGCCGCGGCCGGCCGCCTGGTCGCGCTCGCCGTCTCCACCTACCGGGCCGACACCTGCAAGCTCACCTTCGGCGAGACCGGCCTGGTCGAGGTCACCCCGGTGCAGGCCGGCGCACTGGCCCGCTCCGCCTCCTGAGCACAGGGCCCGACCGAACGACGAGGTCCCCCACGCAGCCGCGTGGGGGACCTCGTCGTACGGATCCGGCCGCTCAGCGGCCGCCGCCCGCCGGCGGGTCGACCGCGAACAGCTGCTCCTCCACCTGGTCCAGCGCCACCCGCAGCGCCCCCATCGCCACCACCTCCGAGCCGAGCGCCGCCGGCGCCACCTCGGGCGCCCGCAGGGTGAACAGCGCCAGCCGCTCGCGCAGCGGCTCCAGCACCCCGTCCAGCCCGGCCGCCCACCCGCCGACCACCACCAGCTGCGGGTCCAGCGCCAGCACCAGCGCCGCCACGTCGTGCACCAGCCGCCGCAGGAAGCGGTCGGTGGCGACCTGCGCCACCTCGTCGCCCTCCCGGGCCAGCCGGAGCACCCGGGCGACCGCGGCCTCGTCCAGCGGGTCGAGCGGCTTGCCGGTGGTCGACAGCAGCCGCTCCGGGGTGGCCTCCTGCCCGAGCAGGTGCAGCGCGCCGATCTCGCCGGCCGCGCCGCCGAAGCCGCGGTGCAGCCGGCCGTTGATCAGCGAACCGGCGCCCGGGCTGAGCCCGGCCATCACGAAGACCACATCGCCCTTGCCGACCGCAGCGCCCTTCCAGTGCTCGGCGATGGCCGCCAGGTTGGCGTCGTTCTCGATCACCACCGGGCAGCGGAACGAACGGCGCAGCCGCGCGCCGATGTCCAGCCCCGTCCAGCCGGGCATCGCCGTGCCGAGCTGGACGGTGCCCTCGCGGTCCACGATGCCGGGGGTGCCGACGGCCACCGCCCACAGGCTGTCCCGGGAGATCCCGGCCTTGCGCAGCACGTCCGCGACCATCGACCGGACCAGCCCGAGCCGCTCCTCGGCCTCCAGGGTCTCGTCCACCGGCCGGGCGTGCGTGCCGACCACCTCGCCGGCCAGGTCGGCCAGCACGATCCGGATGTCGTGGACCCCGATCTCCAGCCCCAGCACGTGCCCGGCCTCGGCCCGGAACCGGAACCAGCGGGCCGGGCGGCCGCGCTGACGGCCGCTCTCCTGGGTGTGCTCGACCTCGGCGACCAGACCGGATTCGAGCAGCCCCTCGATCACGCCCTCCACCGTCGGCCGGGACAGGCCCGTGTCGCCGACCAGCTGGGTGAGCGTGACCGACTGCCCGTCACGCAACGCCCGCAGGGTGACCGCCGCGTTGATCCGACGCAGCAGCGAGGAGTCTCCTCCGATGAGCCGATCCGCCAAGTCGCTGCCCTTCCGCTTCGCGCGACAGCTCTGGCGCGCGGTGCCGAGTACGCGGCCGCCCCGGTGGCGAGCGTGTCGCTGCCGGAGGTGCCGCGGGAGTCCGCCCGCCGGTTCGCTCGGCACGGGGGCACGGCGCGCCCGGAGGCTCCCCGGAGCCTACTCGGCGAACGCCCGCTCCGGCGAGCATTTCCGCAGCTCATAACGGCTTCGGTATCGAACCGGTAGGTATCCCGTGATCGCGCTGTGAGGTCCGCCGGGCCGCCCGGCCGCGCGCACCGTGAACTCAGGTCAGCTGCCAGACCACCGAGGTTTTCACCGCGCTGTCCTCCAGGTCGGCGATCACCGGCACCTGGTACGAGGCGACCTCGGTGAACCGCTCCCTCGGCAGGTAGGCCCGCCCCGGGTCGCCGACCAGCACCAGGGCGCCCCGGTCCCGGGCCCGCTGAAGGAACGGCAGCACCCGCTGCGCCATGCCCCGTTCGTAGAACACGTCCCCGGCGAGCACCACCTCGGCGGGTGCGCCGTCGCCGTCCAGCAGGTCCGCGAGGCGGGCGTCGACGGTGACGCCGTTGGCCGCCGCGTTGAGCGCGATGGCGGCGACGGCGTAGTCGTCGATCTCGGCGGCGGTGACCGAGGCGGCGCCGGACAGCGCGGCGGCGACCGCCACCAACCCCGATCCGGCGGCCAGGTCCAGCACCCGGCGGCCGGCGACGGTGGCCGGCCGGTCGAGCAGGTGGCGCGCGACGGCCTGGCCACCTGCCCACGCGAACGCCCAGAACGGCGGCGGGAGCCCGATCTCGCCCTTCCGGGACTCGGTGCGCTCCCACAGGGCGATCGCCTCGTCGGCCAGGTGCAGCCGCACCTCGGGGACGAACGGAACGGCGGCGAGCCGGGTCTGGGCCTCGATGAACTCCGTGACCGATGCGGTGGTGGTGGACACGGTGCTCCTCCTCGGGACGTCCGGCACGGGCCGGTCGGCAGACTCTATGCGACCTGACGACCCGTCAGTGACCCGCTCGCCCCGCGGGCCCGTCCCGGCAGCCGAAATTCACGGAGCGCGGGTCGCCGCCGGTGGTAGACAGTGCGCCATGTCAGACATCGAGATCCGCACCGCCGTCCCCGACGAGATCCCCGCGCTGCTGGACTTCTGGGCCAGGGCGGCCGAGGGCACCAGTATCACCGACGACGCGGCCGGGGTGACCGCGCTGATCGCCCGCGACCCGGACGCGCTGCTGGTCGCCGAGCGCGACGGTGCGGTGGCCGGCACCGTGATAGCCGGGTTCGACGGCTGGCGCTGCCACCTGTACCGCCTCGCGGTCGATCCGCAGCAGCGCCGCCGGGGGGTGGCGGCGGCCCTGCTGGCGGCCGCCGAGGCCCGGTTCGAGGCGCTCGGCGGGCGCCGGGCCGACGCCATGGTGCTCGACCGCAACGAGCTCGGCAGGCAGTTCTGGCAGGGCGCCGGGTATCACCCCCAGGAGCAGTGGACCCGCTGGGCCAAGCCGCTCGACTGAGGCCCGGCGGGTCTGCCCGGGCCCGGCCCGCTCGTCACTGGACGATCAGGGTGCCGTGCATGTTGGGGTGGATGGTGCAGACGTACGGGTAGCTGCCCGGCTGGCTCGGCGCCGTGATGGAGTTGGACTGGCCGGGCGACAGGTCCCCGGTGTCGAAGCCGCCGCCGCCGGTGGCGGTCAGGGTGTGGGTGGTGGAGTCCTGGTTGGTCACCGTGATCCGGGCGCCGGGGCCGACGGTGAGCGGGGTGGGGCTGAAGGCGAAGTCCTTGATGGTGATGGTCGCCGAACCGACCGCCCCCGAGGCGCTCTCACTCGTACCGGCACTCGCGCTCCCACTCGCGCTCCCACTCGCACTGCCACTCGCACTGCCGCCGCCGGACGGGGTGGACGGGGTGGACGCGGCCGGGGTCGGGCTGCCGGAGCCGCTCGGCGAGCTGCTCTTGCTGCTGGAGCAGGCGGCCAGCAGCAGGGCGGCCGCCGCGCCGCCGGCCCCCAGCAGCAGCTGCCGCCGGGTGTGGGTACGGTCCTCGTTCATCGGGCCCTCGTCTCGGTCCGTGCGGCCGCCCGACCGGTACGGACAGCAGAGACCGCCAGCGTCGGGCAGTCGACGCGCACCCGGCGGCCGTACACACCCACCACCCCGGCCGACCACCCGAACGGCGCACCCTGCGCAGCCCCCCGCGAGGCCGCGACCGGCTACGGCAGCGGCGGGACGAAGCGGGCGGTGAAGTCGAGCACGTCCCACTCGCCGCCAAGGGCCGGGGCCAGCGAGGCGCGGGCCAGCCGGTGGAAGGCCTCGCCGCCCTCGGCCGCCGCGCCCTGCGGCACCGCCCCGAGCAGCGGGGCCCCGGCCACGGCGGGCAGGTCCCCGAGGTTGCAGCGCGATGCCAGGTCCGGCACGGCCGGCCAGGAGCCGACCACCACGCCGCGGACGGACAGGCCGCGGGCCCGCAGCGCCTCGGCGGTGAGCGCGGTGGTGTTGAGGGTGCCGAGCCCGGCGGCCGCGACCACCAGCACCTCGACCGCCAGGCCGAGCGCGGCGGTGGCGAGCGCCATGTCGGCGAGCGTGTGGCCGTCCTCGTCGTAGCGCACCAGCAGCCCGCCCGCGCCCTCGACCAGCACCGGGTGGTGCCCGGCGGCCAGCGCCCCGACGGCCTCGGCCACCTGGCCGGGCGCCAGCGGCGGCAGGCCGGCCCGGCGGGCCGCGATGTCGGGGGCCAACGGCTCGGGGTAGCGGGCCAGTTCACGGGTGGTCACGGCGGGGCCGGCCAGCCGGAGCACCTCGGCCGCGTCCCCCGGCTCCCCGGGGGCGACCCCGGTCTGGCCGGGCTTGAGGACGGCGACCCCGGGGCCGGCCAGGGCGGCGACGGCGGCGGTCACCACGGTCTTGCCGACCTCGGTGCCGGTGCCGGTGATGAACAGGACGCTCATCCGGCCACCGCCGCGGCCGTCACGGCGGCGGTGATCCGGGCCAGGTCGGCGTCGTCGGTGACGTACGGCGGCATGGTGTAGATCAGGTCGCGGAACGGCCGCAGCCAGACCCCCGCGCGGGCGGCGGCCGCGGTGGCGGCCGCCATGTCCACCGGGTGGTCCAGCTGGACCACGCCGATCGCGCCCAGCACCCGGACCTCGCGCACGCCCGGCAGCTCGGCGGCGCCGGCCAGGCCGTCCCGCAGGCCGGTCCCGATCCGCTTGACCTCCACCCGCCAGTCCTGGCCGAGCAGCAGCTCGATCGAGGCGTTGGCGACGGCCGCGGCCAGCGGGTTGCCCATGAAGGTCGGGCCGTGCGCCAGCACCGGCATCTCGCCCTGGCTGATCCCGTCCGCGACCCGGCCGGTGCACAGCGCGGCGGCCATGGTCAGGTAGCCGCCGGTGAGCGCCTTGCCCAGGCACAGCACGTCCGGGGAGACCTGCGCGTGGTCGGCGGCGAACAGCTCGCCGGTCCGGCCGAAGCCGGTGGCGATCTCGTCGAAGACTAGCAACACGCCGTGCCGGTCGCAGAGTTCGCGCAGCAGGCGGAGGTACCCGGGGGAGTGGAAGCGCATCCCGCCCGCGCCCTGCACCACCGGCTCGACGATCACGGCCGCGAGTTCGTCGGCGTGCCGCTCGATCAGATCGGCCAGCTCCGCGGCGTACGCCGGGTCGACGGGGGCGTCGAACCCGGCCGGCGGCTCGGCCGCGAACAGCTGGCCGGGCAGCACCCCGCCCCACAGGTGGTGCATCCCGCCCTCGGGGTCGCAGACCGACATCGGGTGGAAGGTGTCGCCGTGGTAGCCGCCGCGCCAGGTCAGCAGCCGGCGCTTGGCCGGCCGGCCGAGCGACTGCCAGTACTGCAGGCACATCTTCATGGCGACCTCGACCGCCACCGAGCCGGAGTCGGCGAGGAAGACGTGCCGCAGCGGCTCCGGGGTGATCTCCACCAGCTTGGCGGCCAGCCGCACGGCGGGCTCGTGGGTGAGCCCGCCGAACATCACGTGGCTCATCCGGCCGAGCTGGTCGCGCACCGCCTCGTCCAGCACCGGGTGCCGGTAGCCGTGGACGGCCGCCCACCAGGACGACATCCCGTCGACCAGCTCCCGGTGCCCGTGCGCCTCCTCGGCCAGCCGCAGCCGGACGCCGGAGGCCGACTCCACCAGGTACGGGGTGCTGGTGCCCGGCATCGGCCCGTACGGGTGCCAGACGTGCGCCCGGTCCAGGCCGAGCAGGTGCTGGGTGTCTGTCATGGCGCGGACCTCAGGCGTTCGGGGCCAGCTCGGTGCCGGCGCCGCGACGGCGGACCTTCACCAGGTCGCTGCGCAGCTCGTCACCCTCGCCGGCCGGCGCGGCGGCCGCCGGGACCGCCGGCTCGCCGTGCGCGTGGCCGCCGCACGGGCCGCAGCCGGCGCCGGAGCCGCAGGAGTCGGCGGCGCCCGCCGCGTCCGCGTCCGCGTCCGCGCCCGAGCCGCAGCCCCCGGCGGCCGGGCCGCAGCCGCCGGCGGCGACGGCGTGCGCGCGGTGCTGAGGCAGCGTCACCTCGTCGGAGCCCTCGACCGTGAAGCCGGCGTCCTTGATCATTTCCAGGTCGGCCTGGCCGGCCTGTCCCTCGCTGGTCAGGTAGTCGCCCAGGAAGATGGAGTTGGCGATGTGCAGGCCGAGCGGCTGCATCGAGCGCAGGTGGACCTCGCGGCCGCCGGCGATCCGCACCTCGATGTCGGGGCAGACGAACCGGACCATCGCCAGGATCCGCAGGCAGCGCTGCGGGGTGAGGTGCCACTCCTTGGCCAGCGGGGTGCCCTCGAACGGGATCAGGAAGTTGACCGGCACCGAGTCCGGGTCCAGCTCGCGCAGCGCGTAGACCACGTCGACCAGGTCCTCGTCGCTCTCGCCCATGCCCGCGATCAGGCCGGAGCAGGCGGACAGGCCCGCGCCGTGCGCCTTGGTGACGGTGTCCACCCGGTCCGCGTAGGTGTGGGTGGTGGTGATGTCGCCGTAGGTGCCCTCGGAGGTGTTCAGGTTGTGGTTGTAGGCGTCGGCGCCGGCCGCGCGCAGCCGTTCGGCCTGGTTGTCGGAGAGCAGGCCGAGGCAGGCGCAGATCTCGACGTTCTCGTGGGCGTCCTTGATGGCCGAGATGGTGTCGGCGACCCGGTCGATGTCACGGTCCGTCGGGCCGCGGCCGCTGGCCACCAGGCAGACCCGCTTGGCGCCGCCGGCCAGGCCGGCCGCCGCCGCCTCGGCGGCCTGGTCCGGCTTCAGCCAGGTGTACTTGAGGATCTCCGCCTTGGAGCCGAGCCGCTGCGAGCAGTAGGAGCAGTCCTCGGGGCACAGGCCGCTCTTGAGGTTCACCAGGTAGTTGAGCTTGACCCGGCGGCCGAACCACTGCCGGCGGACCTTCCCCGCGGCCGCGACCACGTCCAGCAGCTCGTCGTCGGTGGTGGCGAGGACGGCCAGGGCTTCCTCTCGGGTGGGGAGTTCCCGGCGCAGGCCCTTGGCGGTGAGGGTGTCGAGCAGATCCATGCGCCTGATCCTGCCTGGGGGACCTCGCGTTTCGCCAGAGGGAACCCGCCAGAAGATCCGTCCGGGGGTGTGCGAGTTGTCACAGTGCGGACGCCGCGTGTAGTGGTGGGAGTCACGGCGAACGGCGCGCGAGGTGCGCGGAGGGCGCGCGTGCGGTGCGTGCATGCGGTGCGCGCGGTAGGTCCGGACCCATGATCCGAACAGTCATACGGGTCTGCTTAGAATCTCGGCCATGACCACCCAGGGGGAGCAGTTCCCGCCACCGCCCGGCCTCCAGCCGCACGCTGCACCCGCCCACAGCCGCGGCCCGCGGGTGACCAGGCAGCGGGTGCTGCTCTGGGTCGCACTGGCCGCCCTCGCCGCGGCCGGCAGCTGGGCGGTCACCCGGCCCAATCCCGGTGACCTGCTCCCCGGCCTCGGCCCGACCAGCACCAAGCCGGCGGCCGGCACCCCGGCGCCGGGCGCCGCGCCCGCGCAGCCGCTGACGGAGGCCCAGGCCTTCGCCGCGGACTGGTACTTCCCCGCCCAGCGCGGCATCGAGCAGGACGGCTACAAGGGGCGCCGGGCCAACGCGGGCCAGGGCGCGGACTGCGCCGACGCGGTCCAGGACAAGGCCCACGACCCGCTGCGCGACACCGGCTGCCAGGGATACCTGGCGGTCTCTTTCGTCCGCCTCGACCAGCAGGTCAACAGCAGCGTGACGGTGCTGCGCTTCGCCGACGAGGCGAGCGCCCGCAAGGCCGAGGCGGCGCTGCGCGAGTCCACCGCCGCGCTGCTCCTGCTCCAGCCGGAGGGCGCCCCCGCGGCGCCGGGCCCGCAGGCCGGCAAGCAGCCGCTGACCAGCCGTCGGGTGGCGGCCGTGGGTCACTACGTCACGGTGACGGTCTCCCGCTTCGCCGACCAGCGCACCAGCGCCGCCGAGACCGACCACTCCCTGGACGAGGCCACCCGGGCCGTCGGCTACGCGGCCGGGCTGCCCTTCGCCTGGATGTGACCGGAGAGGCGGGCTCTGCGGGCGGGGCCCGGACTCCGGTCCGGGCCCCGCCACGTGCTGCCGGCCGTCAGCCGTCCAGCCGGTTCACCCCGGTGACCCGCAGCACGGCCCGGCCCTCCTCGTCCGACCCGTACAGGTCGACCTCGGCGCTGATGCCCCAGTCCATGTGCCCCTCCGGGTCGTGGAAGATCTGCCGGACCCGCCAGGAGCCCTCCTCCGGGTCCTCCTCGATCAGCAGCATCTTCGGGCCGCGCGCGTCCGGACCGGTGCCCAGGTCGTCGTACTCCTCCCAGTACCCGTCCATCGCGTCCGCCCAGCGGTCGGCGTCCCAGCCGTACTCGCCGTCCAGCTCGCCGAGCTCCCGGTAGTTCTCCAGCGCGGCCAGCTCCACCCGGCGGAACATCTCGTTGCGCACCAGCACCCGGAAGGCGCGGGCGTTGGCGGTGACCGGTGCCGGCTTGTCGTCCAGCCGGACCTCGGGGGCCAGCGGGTCGGTCGGGTTGGCCAGCTGCTCCCACTCGTCCAGCAGGCTGGAGTCGACCTGGCGGACCAGCTCGCCGAGCCAGGCGATGACGTCCTTGAGGTCGTCGGTCTTGATGTCCTCCGGGACGGTCTGCTCCAGCGCCTTGAACGCGCCGGCCAGGTAGCGCAGCACGATGCCCTCGGTGCGGGCCAGGTCGTAGTGGCCGACGTAGTCGGTGAAGGTCATCGCCCGCTCGTACAGGTCGCGCACCACCGACTTCGGCTGCAGCGGGTGGTCGCCGATCCACGGGTGCGCGCGCCGGTAGACGTCGTACGCGTGGGTGAGCAGCTCCTCCTGCGGCTTCGGGTAGGTGATCTCCTGGAGCCGCTCCATCCGCTCCTCGTACTCGACGCCGTCCCGCTTCATCTCGCCGATCGCCTCGCCGCGGGCCTTGTTCTGCTGCGAGGCGAGGATCTGCCGGGGGTCGTCCAGGGTGGCCTCGACCACCGAGACCACGTCCATCGCGTACGAGGGCGAGGTCGGGTCGAGCAGCTCGAAGGCGGCCAGCGCGAAGGTGGACAGCGCCTGGTTGAGCGCGAAGTTCTCCTGCAGGTCCATGGTGAGGCGCACGATCCGGCCCTCGGCGTCCGGCTCCGGCAGCCGCTCGACCACGCCGCCGTCGAGCAGCGAGCGGTAGATGGCGATGGCGTTGCGGATGTGCCGGCGCTGGGCGGAGCGGTCCTCGTGGTTGTCGGTGAGCAGCTTGCGCATCGCCTCGAAGGCGTTGCCCGGGCGGCCGATCACCGAGAGCAGCATCGCGTGGCTGACCTTGAAGCGGGAGACCAGCGGCTCCGGGTCGGCGGCGATCAGCTTCTCGAAGCCCTCCTCGGTCCAGCCGACGAAACCTTCCGGCGCCTTCTTGCGGACCACCTTGCGCTTCTTCTTCGGGTCGTCACCGGCCTTGGCGACGGCCTTCTCGTTCTCGATCACGTGCTCGGGCGCCTGCGCGACCACCTGGCCGACGGTGTCGAACCCGGCCCGGCCGGCCCGGCCGGCGATCTGGTGGAACTCCCGCGCCCGCAGGGTGCGCACCCGGATGCCGTCGTACTTGGAGAGCGCGGTGAACAGCACCGTGCGGATCGGCACGTTGACGCCGACGCCCAGGGTGTCCGTCCCGCAGATCACCTTCAGCAGACCGGCCTGCGCGAGGCGCTCGACCAGCCGGCGGTACTTGGGCAGCATGCCGGCGTGGTGCACGCCGATGCCGTGCCGGACGTACCGGGAGAGGTTGCGGCCGAACTTGGTGGTGAAGCGGAACCCGCCGATCAGATCCGCGATGGCGTCCTTCTCGGCCTTCGAGCACATGTTGATGCTCATCAGCGACTGGGCCCGCTCGACGGCCTCCTTCTGGGTGAAGTGCACCACGTAGACCGGTGCCTGACCGGTCTTCAGCAGCTCCTCCAGGGTGTCGTGCATGGTGGTGCGGCGGTACTCGTAGAACAGCGGCACCGGGCGGGTGGCCGAGCGGACCACCGTGGTGGGGCGGCCGGTGCGCCGGGTCAGGTCCTCCTCGAAGCGGCGGACGTCGCCGAGGGTGGCCGACATCAGCAGGAACTGCACGTGCGGCAGCTCCAGGATCGGGATCTGCCAGGCCCAGCCGCGGTCCGGTTCGGCGTAGAAGTGGAACTCGTCCATCACCACCTGGCCGACGTCGGCCCGGTCGCCGTCGCGCAGCGCGATGTTGGCCAGCACCTCGGCCGTGCAGCAGATGATCGGCGCGGTCGGGTTGACGCTGGCGTCGCCCGTCATCATGCCGACCTGGTCGGTGCCGAAGATCTTGCAGAGGTCGAAGAACTTCTCCGAGACCAGTGCCTTGATCGGCGCGGTGTAGAAGGTCCGCTTGCCCTCGGCCAGTGCGGCGAAGTGCGCGCCGGCGGCCACCAGGCTCTTCCCCGAGCCGGTCGGGGTCGCCAGGATGACGTTGTTCCCGGAGACCAGCTCGATCAGCGCCTCCTCCTGGGCCGGGTACAGCGTGATACCGCGCTCGGCCGTCCATTCGGCGAAGGTCTCGTAGAGGGCGTCGGGCGTGGCGGGCTTCGGCATCAGGTCCAGGAGGGTCACCGGCCTATCTTGCCTGCTCGGGATCACCCCGGGCAAAGGCGTACGGATCCGGCCCCGGCCCGCCGGCCCCGACGCACCGGACCCGATCACCCCCGGCCCGCCGTTCCCGCCGCCCGGGCCCCGTGCCAGCACTAGGGTGTGTGCCGCCCCCGCACGCCGTCCAGGCGCGGTGGCCCGCCCGATCGAGGAGGCCGTCCTGAACGAGCAGTGGAGCGGGCCCGCCGCGGACGGCGGCAATCCGGGCGTCCGGCGGCTGCTCGAGGGCGCGGCGGCGGTGCCCGACGGAGCGCCCTGCCCGCTGTGCGACCGCCCGGTGGACCCGTCCGGCGCGGCGGTGGTCGACGGGGCGGTGGTCGACGGGGTAAGGATCGACGGGCCGGGCAGCGACCTGCACACCGCGGTGCGGGCCCACAGCGGGTGCGGCCCGTCCCGGGTGTGGGCGCCGGCCCAGATCGCCGCGGCCCGGGTGCGCCTCGGCCTGCCGGAGGCCGCGGCCTGGCGGCCGGACGACCGGCCGCGCGGCGCGGACCGGCTGGAGCCCGGGATGTCGGGCCGGCCGGGCGAGGAGCTGCCGTCGCTGCTCTTCCACCCGGGAGCGCCCTACCCGGGCGGTCTGCTCGGGCACCTCGCGGACCGCTACACCGAGGGCCTGGCGCCGCTGGACCTGACCGGGGTGGTCCCGGCGCAGCACCTGCCCGGCTGGACGGTGCACGCGGTGGCCGGGCGGATCACCGCGATCGGCTGCCCGGCGGGGCCGTGGTGGGCCAACCCCGGCGGGCACCCGACCACGCTGCCCTGGCGGCGAGCGGGTCAGGCCGAACGCCGGATCCTGCTGGCCGTGCTCCCGCCCGAGGAACCGGTGCCCGCCCCGGGCGACCTGGCGGCGCTCGGCCGGGCGATCCGGGCGGGGCTGGTCCTGGGCGGGGTGGCGGCCCTGAGCGGGACGTTCTTCTGATCTGTCCGATCATCGGGCGGTCGGCATTTCGCCGCGCAACGAATTGACCCGCGTGGCGTTACAGCGTGGCACTGCCCTCGGCGCCCCGGAACTTCTACGCTCGACGGTCTACAGCGCCTTCGTCGAAGGAGAAGACCGATGAGTCGAGTGGTGCGGGCCGCCCTGTTCCAGACCGCGTGGACGGGCGACAAGGAGACGATGATCGCGGCCCACGAGCGGGCGGCCCGGGCGGCCGCCGCCGACGGCGCGCAGATCATCGGGTTCCAGGAGGTCTTCAACGCCCCGTACTTCTGCCAGGTGCAGGAGCCGGAGCACTACGCCTGGGCCGAGCCGGTGCCGGACGGCCCCACGGTGCAGCGGATGAAGCGCCTGGCCGAGGAACTGGGCATGGTGATCGTCGTACCGGTGTACGAGGTCGAGCAGTCCGGTTTCTACTACAACACCGCCGCCGTGATCGACGCCGACGGCACCTACCTCGGCAAGTACCGCAAGCACCACATCCCGCAGGTGAAGGGATTCTGGGAGAAGTACTACTTCAAGCCCGGCAACCTCGGCTGGCCGGTCTTCGACACCGCCGTCGGCAAGGTGGGCGTCTACATCTGCTACGACCGGCACTTCCCCGAGGGCTGGCGGGCGCTCGGCCTGGCCGGGGCCGAGATCGTCTACAACCCCTCCGCCACCAGCCGGGGCCTGTCCGCCTACCTGTGGCAGCTGGAACAGCCCGCCGCCGCCGTGGCCAACGAGTACTACATCGCCGCGATCAACCGGGTCGGCGTCGAGGAGTACGGCGACAACGACTTCTACGGCACCTCCTACTTCGTCGACCCGCGCGGGCAGTTCGTCGGCGAGCCGGCCTCCGACAAGGACGAGGAACTGGTCGTCCGCGACCTCGACCTCGACCGGATCGAGGAGGTCCGCCAGCAGTGGGCCTTCTACCGGGACCGCCGCCCCGACGCCTACCAGCCGCTCACCGAGGCCTGAGGGGACGGACGATGACCCGCACCGTGATCCAGGGCGGCCTGGTGGTCACCGCCGCCGAGGAACTGCGCGCCGACGTGCTGATCGAGAACGAGCAGGTGGTGGCCCTCGCCGCCACCGGCAGCTCGGTCGCCGACGGCTGGAGCGCCGACCGCGCCATCGACGCCACCGGGATGTACGTCATCCCGGGCGGCGTGGACGCGCACACCCACATGGAGCTGCCGTTCGGCGGCACCGCCGCCTCCGACACCTTCGAGACCGGCACCCGGGCCGCCGCCTGGGGCGGCACCACCACCATCGTGGACTTCGCCGTCCAGTCGGTCGGCGCCGGCCTGCGGGCCGGGCTGGACGCCTGGCACGCCAAGGCCGAGGCGCGGTGCTCGATCGACTACGCCTTCCACATGATCATGTCCGACGTCAACGAGTCCACCCTCAAGGAGATGGACCTGCTGGTCGAGGAGGGCATCACCTCCTTCAAGCTGTTCATGGCCTACCCGGGCGTCTTCTACAGCGACGACGGCCGGATCCTGCGCGCCATGCAGCGCAGCGCCGACAACGGCGGCCTGATCATGATGCACGCCGAGAACGGCATCGCCATCGACGTCCTGGTCGAGCAGGCGCTGGCCGCCGGCCGGACCGACCCCCGCTACCACGGCGAGGTGCGGCGCGAACTGCTGGAGGCGGAGGCCACCCACCGGGCGATCAAGCTGGCCCAGGTCGCCGGCTCACCGCTCTACGTGGTGCACGTCTCCGCCGCCTCGGCCGTCGCCGAGCTCTCCGCCGCCCGCCGCGAGGGCCTGCCGGTCTTCGGCGAGACCTGCCCGCAGTACCTCTTCCTGTCGACCGACAACCTCGCCGAGCCGGACTTCGAGGGCGCCAAGTACGTCTGCTCCACCCCGCTGCGCCCGCGCGAGCACCAGGCCGCGCTCTGGCGGGGCCTGCGCACCAACGACCTCCAGGTGGTCTCCACCGACCACTGCCCGTTCTGCTTCGTCGGGCAGAAGGAGCTCGGCCGCGGCGACTTCTCGAAGATCCCCAACGGCCTGCCCGGCGTCGAGAACCGGATGGACCTGCTGCACCAGGCGGTGGTCGACGGGCACCTCACCCGGCGCCGCTGGATCGAGATCGCCTGCGCCGCCCCCGCCCGGATGTTCGGCCTCTACCCGCGCAAGGGCACCATCGCCCCCGGCGCCGACGCCGACATCGTCGTCTACGACCCCACCGCCCGGCAGACCATCTCCGCGGCCACCCACCACATGAACGTGGACTACTCGGCCTACGAGGGCCGCGAGATCACCGGCAAGGTCCGTACCGTGCTCTCCCGGGGCACGGTCGTGCTGGACGGCGACGCCTGGCTCGGCCGGGCCGGCCACGGGCGCTTCCAGCCCCGGGCCACCTGTCAGTACCTCAGCTGATCACCTAGGAGAGCAGTGGACATCGGCCTCGTCCTCCAGACCGACCCGCCCGCACGGTTGCTGATCGACCGGATGAAGCGCGCCGAGGCGGCCGGCTTCACGCACGGCTGGACCTTCGACTCGGCGGTGCTCTGGCAGGAGCCCTTCGTCATCTACAGCCGCATCCTCGCCGAGACCGAGCGGCTCACCGTCGGCCCGATGGTGACCAACCCCTCGACCCGCACCTGGGAGGTCACCGCCTCCCTCTTCGCCACCCTCAACGACATGTACGGCAACCGCACCGTCTGCGGCATCGGGCGCGGCGACTCCGCGATGCGGGTGGCCGGCCGCAGCCCCGCCACGCTGGCCCGGCTCGGCGCGGCGATGCACGCCATCAAGGAGCTCGCCGAGGGCCGCACCGTGGAGGTCGACGGCACCGAGATGCACCTGCCCTGGGTCCGGCCCGGCGCCGAACTGCCGATCTGGATGGGCGCGTACGGGCCCAAGGCGCTCGCCCTGACCGGCCGCCAGGCGGACGGCTTCATCCTCCAGCTGGCCGACCCGTTCCTGACCGAGTGGATGGTCAAGGCGGTCCGCCAGGCCGCTGCCGACGCCGGCCGCGACCCGTCCGCCGTGACCATCTGCGTGGCCGCTCCCGCCTACGTCACCGCCGACGACTCGCCGCAGGCCCTCGCCCACGCGCGCGAGCAGTGCCGCTGGTTCGGCGGCATGGTCGGCAACCACGTGGCCGACCTGGTCTCCCGCTACGGCGAGCACTCCGGCATGGTCCCCGAGGAGCTCACCGCCTACATCAAGGAGCGCCACGGCTACGACTACAGCCACCACGGCCGGGCCGGCAACCCCGACACCACCTTCGTCCCGGACGAGGTGGTCGACCGGTTCTGCCTGATCGGGCCGCCCGAGGCGCAGCGCGCCAAGCTGGCCGAGCTGCGCGGGCTGGGCGTCGACCAGTTCGCGGTCTACGCGATGCACGACGCCGTCGAGACCACCATCGACGCGTACGGCGAGCACATCATCCCCACCCTGCCCTGACCTGACCCTGCCCCGACCTCACGTCCCGACTCCTCCTGACTCCTCCCGACCCCGACTGCTCCTGGCGGCCACCCCTCGTCCGGGTGGCCGCCACCCCCACACCCGGAGGCAGCCGCTCATGTCCACGCCCATAGCGCAGACCACCCAGCCGGACGGCCGGGTCGAACTCGCCGACGGAGCCGACCTCTCCGACACCCGCTTCGCCAACGAGGACCTCCGCCCCGTCCCCGTCGCGCGCCGGCGGTGGACCACCTACAACTTCCTCGCGCTGTGGGTCGGCATGGCCCACAACATCCCGTCCTGGACGCTGGCCTCCGGGCTGGTCGCGCTCGGCATGGACTGGAAGCAGGCGGTGCTCACCATCGCGCTGGCCAACCTGATCGTGCTCTGCCCCATGATCCTCACCGGTCACGCAGGGACCAAGTACGGCATCCCCTTCCCGGTCTTCGCCCGCGCCTCGTTCGGGCTGCGCGGGGCCAACCTCCCGGCGATGATCCGGGCGGCGGTGGCCTGCGCCTGGTTCGGTATCCAGACCTGGATCGGCGGCGAGGGCATCTTCCTGCTGGCCGGCAAGCTGCTGGGCCACGGCTGGCAGACGGCGGCCGAGATCGGCGGGCACCCGTGGACGCAGTGGCTGTCCTTCCTGATCTTCTGGGTGATCCAGATGGCGATCATCGCCCGGGGGATGGAGACCCTGCGCCGGTTCGAGAACTGGGCGGCCCCGGTGGTGATCGTCGGCGCCCTCGCGCTGCTGGCCTGGATCACCGCCAAGGCGGGCGGCCTCGGGCCGCTCCTGGACCAGCCCTCGAAGCTCGGCTGGGGGAGCGAGTTCTGGCAGGTCTTCTTCCCGGCCCTGATGGGCATGATCGGCTTCTGGTCGACGCTGGCGCTGAACATCCCGGACTTCACCCGTTTCGGTGGCAGCCAGCGCGCCCAGATCCGCGGCCAGGCGCTCGGCCTGCCCACCACGATGACGCTCTTCGCGCTGCTCTCGGTCCTGGTCACCTCCGGCTCCCAGGCCGTCTACGGGGAGGCGATCTGGGATCCGATCGCACTGGCCGCCAAGATGGACAGCACCGCCGGCATCCTGTTCGCGCTCTTCATCGTGCTGGTCGCGACCCTGTCGGTGAACATCGCCGCCAACGTGGTCAGCCCCGCCTACGACCTCGCCAACCTGCTGCCCCGCCTGGTCAACTTCCGTACCGGCGCGCTGGTCACCGGCGTGATCGGGATCCTGATCTTCCCCTGGAAGCTGATCGAGGACCCGCAGATCTACATCTTCACCTGGCTCGGCGTGGTCGGCGGCCTGCTCGGCACCGTGGCCGGCATCCTGATCGCCGACTACTGGCTGCTGCGCCGCACCACCCTCGACCTCGCCGAGCTCTACCTCCCCGGCGGCCGCTACTGGTACGTCGGCGGCTGGAACTGGCGTGCCGTCACGGCCCTGCTGGTCGGCGGCATCCTCGCGGTCGGCGGCTCCTACGGCGGCCCGTTCCCCACCGACGGCCTGATCCCCTTCCTCCAGCCCCTGGCCGACTACGGCTGGGCCGTCGGCTTCGCCTCCGCGATGCTGCTCTACGTCCTCCTCAACGCCGGCACCCGGCGCACCGCCCGCTGACGGCGTAGCGCTCGCTGCGAGGTTCGGGCGGTGCGCCACGAGTCGGCCTGTACCCGGCGTACAGGCCGGCTCCATCCGCCGTACCAGGGGCTTTGCCCCCGGAAAGGGCCTCCGACCTGCGTCGGAGGCCCTTTCCGATCTTTCACGGGTTTACCCAGTTAGGGGGCGAAAAGTCCCTCGAATGTCCCTCGGAGGGCGCTGAAAGTCCCTGAAAAGTCCCACAAGATGATCTTGATATTCGGCCGTATCAGGGCGCGCGGATCGCCAGTCGACTGCTTTGAGGGGCCAAGCTCAGGGCGAGCTGAGGCTGCCCGGAGGGGGTTCATCGGGGCTTCGCCTCCTCTTTGTGGGGGCGCGGGATGACCATCACCATCGGCTGGAGGTGGACTGAGAGTGATTCCGAGAGGTGTGCGGCCTGGTTGCTGAGTTCGAACTCCAGAGACTCAACGGTGTGTTTGTTCGCTTCGTCTCTGCGGTGATCCGGCTTTGCCCACTGGTCGGGCGGATACCAGCCCACCAGGTAGATCCCCGCGTCGGTCTGTACTTCCTTGAGGTATCTGCGCGCCAGCTGCGTCTCCTGCTGTCGAAGGAGGCCCTCGTTCCACGCGCCTTTGACTTCGATGACGAGATCCAACCGAGGGGCTGTCTGTGCCGGAGGGCTTCCTGCAGGCAGCGGGTTGGCCTGGATGAGGATGTCGGTTCGATCGCCTGCGCCGTAGGCGTCGGTGGGGTGGACCAGTACTTCTCGGTTCACCACCACGCGTTGTCCGCCGAGTCGCAGATCGAGGACGAGGGCAAGGTAGGCGCACAGGGCGGCCTCCGGTTTGGGCCGCCATTGCTCAGGTACGGCAGAAGCGCCTTGGGCTACAGCCTTCTTTCCTGGTCGGTACCCGGGAGTTCGGTCCCAGAGGAGTTCGCCGTGTTGGGAGATGCCGGCGGCCACCTCTTTGAGGAGGTCGACGACGAGCGCGAAGAGATCACCGGTCGTGCTGATCAGGCGCTTGCGCGGATCGGCGAGGACCTGGATGACATCGGCGAGCCCTGCTTGGAAGCGGCTGGCTGCACAGTGCTTGGCCCTTCCCGCGATCAGGGCCGCTGCCAGGCCGAGCCGGTCGGGGTACTCGCCCGTGAGCGACTTGAGCTGGTGCACCGACTCGGCGGTGGCGCGCTGGGCCATCTCGGCTGGAACGGAGTCGCGCCAGCGGCGGACCTGTTCAGGCGCGCTAACGAAGTGCACGCCCAACGGTTCTCCCTCCTCGCTTGCGTCGTAGAGGCTGCTGAGCCATCGGTAGACCTGCGCGAGCGCGGGCACGTCCAAATCCCGCATCTGGAGCCTGGCGTCCGTGTCGGCGCACGATTCGGCGAGCTGGCGGCCGAAGGACGCGCTTGTGCCGGTGAGGGGACGGATACGCGGCCAGTACAGGGCGATGTCGAGGTGCAGCAGCGCTTCGGCGGATCTGACAGCGATTGACGGGACAGGTGAGTCGGCTGTCACCAGGTCGAGAGCGGACTCCGACAGTTCCCGCGCTCGCTGGCTGCCGCCAGCAAGGAGAACGGCGTTCAGGCCGGACCAGCTCCGCAGGTAGGCATCGCGTCGGTCCTCCTCCAGGGGAAGTAGGAGAGGTGTGCGTACCGCCGGTGACGACTCCCGGCTCTCCCTTACCGACCCATCGGCTTTCGGGCCGGACGTGTCGGCTACGAAGAGCTGGAACAGTTCGGTGTGGAGGTCCTCGAGGGCTGTGCGCAGGATGTCCGAGCGGGTCGGGTCCAGGCTTCTGGCGCGGTAGGCCGAGAGGCCGTTGTCGAGATTGGCCCGGAAGAGCTGGTCCACGCGGCGTGCGAGAGCGTCCGGGGCGTGATCACAGGCGTGGCGCAGAAGCTGGGCTCGGGTCTCCTCGGTGGCGATACCGGATGGGAGGTCGCAGTCGAGGATGGCCGCACACCATGCCCCCCAGGCGGAAGACGGCACCTCGGCGGTTCGGTTGTGCAGGAGAAGGTGCGTGAGCATCAAGTAGCCGGCCCAGGCGCGTCGGTCTTCCTTCGGTTGCCCGAGCCAGGTGTCGCCGTGGTCGCTCTCGCTGGCCAAGTAGTGGATGCCGAGTACCGCCAGGTCCCCGAGATCCTCCGCGAGTGCCACAGCTCCTGGCCAGGACTCGATCGCGAGGTTGGATGCGGCCGGCTGCCCGGTCGCGGGGTCGAACTGGAGGTACCACAGGAATTGCCAGAAGCTCTCGCTGTCTCCGGTGCGGCTTGCCTGCAGGCGCTGCCGCTGGGAGGCGATGAGGTCGTCGGCGTGTGGCCAGGGCTGGGTCTCCTGATCGCGTTGACTCCTGCGCAGGTGCTCGGCGAGGCGGCTGTCGAGGGCGATGGGTTCGTAGTGGTGTTTAAGGTACGGCCACGCGGGATGGTCCTGGTTGTAGGCGAGTTCGAATGCCCTCGGGTCCTGGACATCGATGATCCAGTCGGCCATCTGCCCGTACGCTTCGACCGCATCCGTGTTGCCTGCCTGCGCGGCCTCGTCCGTCATGGCCAGGGCCCAGTCGAGATCTGCGCCGTCCAGGAGGTGCCGGCGCTCGAAGGTCGAAGGCACCGTTCTGCCCTGAAAGCGGAAGGTACTGCGCCGCTCCCAGTCGCGGATCACCATCCACACGGCCTGTGCGACTTCACTCCCGCTGCGGATGGCCTCCTCGACTAGGGCTGCGGCCAGTGCCCGGCGCAGGTCTCTGGTGGCTGGGGACTCGACTCCTTTCTCGTCCGGCTGCAGCGGATCGGGAAGCTCCACCCTGTGATGATCGCGAAGGCGGCTCATGATGATCACCGCCAGGGCGGAAAGGTGGTCCGTTGCTCGTTCGCTGCGTAGCGTCCGGGCAATGAGGGGGTCGACGACGGCTTCGGTGAGCTTCAGCGGTTGCGCCGCGTCAGCGTCGTACCGCGGGAGCCCAGGGGTCCTACGATCAATCGCGGTGTCCACCTGGGCGCTGATCGGTTCGGTGGCGGCGACGGTCGGGTGACCGGCTTGCGCGAGAGTCGTTCGCGCTGTCCAGTCGAGGATCTGAGGCAGCTGTTCCTCGGTGCAATCACGCATCACGGTGGTCAGGAAGTAGCCGTATCTGCCGAACGACTGAGGCAGGCGAGGCTGGCGAAGCGCCCGCAGCATCGTCTCAGTGTCCAGGTGCTCGGGCCAGAGCAAGCTCAGCAGCGTGCCTCTGAGATTGTCATCCGGGTCTATCCGCTGCGCGTACGCGGGATCGAGAAGGAGAGTGAAGACATCTATCAACACTGGCACTGCCCCGACGGGGTCGCAGGCGGATGCGGCGTCGGCAGCCAAGCGGCGTTCGGCAGTGGACCAGGCGTCGTTCTTGACGATCTCCAGGAGCGATGCCGCCAGCCGCTGATCGGGCGAGGAGACTTCGCGGGCCAGCCGCACCGCCAGGCGCACGCGCGCCTGGGTGGGCCAGCCCTCCGCAGCGGTAGCCGAGGCACCCTCCAAGACGTCAGCGAGCTGCCCGGCGATGCCGGGATGGTCCAGGGCCCAGCGCGACAGGTGCCACCGGACGTCGCTGAGCTCGACCTGTGCGGCACGCTCGAGCAGCCGCTGCACAATCAGCTCCCGAATGGCATCGGAACGCACCAGCATGCTGTGTGCTGCCAGGCTCTCCGGATCGGCGTCGGCCAACCACCGGGTCTGGGTGGGATTCAGGGCCACGAGCCACGCGGCGGTCTCGCGAAGCGGGCGCGGAATGCTGGCCGTTGCGTCGTCTGGAGCGCCGACCAGAAACAGGTCGCTGAGCTGACGGCTCCCGGTCCCACGCTCCTTCAGGTACCAGGCTGCGAGATAGGCAGCGAGGGAGGAATGCCGAAAGGCGACCCTGTCGTCAGCACGTGAGGTGAACAGGGCAGTCGCGAGCGTCTCCTTGACCGCCGCGGCTGTCACGAAGAACTCACCGGAGACGGTCGCCTCCGGCGCGTTCGCAATCCGCTCGGCGGGCAGGTCTAGGGGGCCGGCCTTCAGGCTGCCACCGCGCCACACGCTGCGCCGTCCACAGAGCAGCATCCACGCCGCGATCCTGCCGGCCACGACCATGCGCTGGTCGACGGTCGTGGACGGCGCAGTGCGGTTGATCCTGTCCGGATCCGGATCCGTCGCCAGCAGCTCCACCCCGCGGGCGAACAAGTCTTGGGGGGTCCCCCACAGGCCCCTGTCGGTCTGGTAGGTCAGTGCGAGCAGCTCCAGGGTCAGTGGGACGCACGCCAGGGCGGCGGCACCCGCCGCCTCGGCCGCGCCCACCAGGACCTCACCGGGCACACCGACGCTCGTCACCATGCTGTCCACCAGGCTCACCGCGTCGCTGCGCCGAAGCGGTGCGAGGTCCACGCGGTGGCAAACCCCGAAGGCGTCGGTCAGGACAGGTGTCAGCCGCCCGGGGTAGTCGGATGATCGGCAGGCGATGAGCATCCGAACGCCTCTCAGGTCCCGGCCTCGGACGGAGGACTCCAGGCGTCCGGGGAGCCGTTCGAGCATGCCGCTCTCGTCGGCCTGATCCAGAACGATCGTGAGGACCCCCGCAAGCGCCGGAGCGGTACCTCCGGCGGCGGGCAGTGCGGTGAGAAACTGGCCCAAACACTCCGCGTAGGTGGCTTCGGTGAGGTCCCCGCCCCTTACCCACACACACTCGTCCGACTCACCCGACCACGGCTCGACCAGGCGCGGGAGGCTGGCTGTGAGTTCAGTGAGCACAGCGGTCTTGCCCGCGCCAGGTTCACCGAGCAGGACCATCATTCCCGCCGCCGCCACCACCTGCGGGGTAGCCAGCGAATCTTCGGTGAGCGCCGCCGGATCCTCGACGACGGCAGGAGCCTCGTCACTGAACACGCTTCCACCCAGGCTGAATGGATCACCATCGAGATCGCCCGCACCGCGGATACGGCAGAACCTCGGTGCGTGCACAGCGAAAGCGCCAGTTGCCATGCCCCGATCCTTGCAGTCGACCCGCCCCTACGTGTGAACTTTTGGGAGCCCCGAGCCGCCCCCTCCTGAGAGCGCGTTCGGGGGTGGAGCTCGACGGGTTCGTCCGGGACGGTGATTTGAGGCTGATATCCAGTCCTGGGCTGGTCGGCTGGGAGTCAACTACTACAACCCAAAGCGGAGTTCGGCTCCGACGGACCCAGTCTGCCGTTCTCCGAGGCGCCGATATAGAGCGCGCCGCGGACGGCCTTCGGGTGGCCGGTGGTGCCTGACGGGCTGCGGGAGCTGTTGGTGGGGTTGCGGGAGCCGTACGGCACGACCCTGCCGCCGGTCACGATCACCGAGAACGGGTGTTCGGTGGCCGACGAGGTATTGGGCGGGCGCGGTGGACGACCAGTTCCGGATCGACTACCTGGCCGGGCATCTGGACGCGGTGGCCCGTGCGGTGGCCGAGGGCGTCGACTACGGGGGTACTACACCTGGTCGCCAATGGACAACTTCGAGTGGGCCGAGGGGTTCACTCAAAGATGTGGCCTTGTCCACGTCGACTATGAAACCCAGCGCCGCACACCCAAAGCCTCGTTCGCCGCGTACCGCGACCTGATCGCCGCCCATCGGGTCCGGCACGGGCGGTAGGGCGGGCTCTGTTCCTGGACGAGACGACGCGATTCCACAGTGGGTGAACGGGGGCGGCTTCACTTCCGGTTGTCCGTCACGGCAGGACGCCAGACGGAGATCCCGGCCACACCAAAGACCACTTACCACGTCGGCCGGGACTGCTCACCTGGACCCGCGTTCGACATAGTTCCGCGGCTGGAGGGGTGAATCCGGGGTCTGAGCTGGGCGGACGTGCGTGTGCCCACCGGCGGGCGTGTCTCCAGGCGGTGGTGTTCACTCGGAGTGCCCGTACCACAGCAACGAGCTCAGAACCCGGAAGCTACGGCTTGATGATCTTCGCGCCTTGACTTCCCGGCCTTGGGGAACTTCACCTCTGGTGCTCTCGTGCGGGTCGACAGCATGGGTGCTCCTCATGTTGTCGAAGGGTGGTCCGGGCATGGTGGACCGACTTTAGCTGCAGGAGGGGCTCCGGTGGAGTGTCTCGACGGCCTCGTACCAGATCGCGGGCGCGGCGACGGAGGACGGGCGGGGGCGCTCGGTCCGGGACGAGTTCGTGGAACGGCCCGGGGCGCCGGAGGGCGGGGGCCAAGGGCGTGATCCGGACGACATACCTCAGATCAGGTCGTCCGGGAGCTCGGTGTAGAGCTTGCGGAGTTCCTCGACGACCGGGTGGGTGTCGGGGAAAGGGAGGCCGTCGACGGCGCTGATCGATCGGACGCCGATGCCGACATTGGTGGCGAAGGCGGCGTCGAAGGCGGCGAGGTCGGGGAGGCGGACGGTGGTCGTGGTGGAGGGGCGAACCTGGCGGAGCAGCTCCATGGTGGTGCCGCAGAGGCAGTCGGCGTCCGGCCAGATCACCTGGTCGTCGCGGACGAAGCCGACGTTCCAGGTGCCGCCCTCGGAGACGACCGCGTCGGAGTCGGTGAAGAGCGCATCGTCGAAACCCGTGCGCTGCGCCTCGCGCCGGTGCCGCAACTGGCCGACCAGGCCGACGCTCTTGACGGCTGCCAGGTCTCGGGTGTGGACCACCGACCGGACGCGCAGGGGCGGCAGCGGCATCGGCCCGGCCGGCCGGGAGGTCACCAGGATCTGCGGCTGGGCGTCCCCGCCGATGTGGTTGAGGTCGAGCGCCGGGTCGAAGACGGTCACCCGCAGCACGCTCTCGCCGACCGGCGGGAGGGCCTGACGGGCGAAGGTCCGGACCCGGTCCAGGTCGAGGTCGACGCCGAAGAGCGCCTGGCAGTCGCGGGCCAGGCGGGCCAGGTGCAGCGGGAGCCCGCGGGTGCGGCCGTTCTCGACCCGCATCGAGGTGAAGTGCCCGTAGTTGGTCAGGGCCAGGGCCTGGAGCTCCGCCAGGGTGACCGGACGACCGTTCAGTTCTGCCATGCGCCCAAGCGTGGCCGACGGCCAGGCGGTATTTCCCTAGTCCCGGCCGGCGGCCCGAAGTCTCGCAAATCCCTTAGCCCGGTGTCTGCTTCGCTGGCCGTGCTGGGAACGAGTGGTGGTGGAAGGGGAACAGATGTCCAAGCGCGCGCTGATCACGGGGGTGACCGGTCAGGACGGCTCCTACCTGGCCGAGCACCTGATCTCGACGGGGTACCAGGTCTGGGGGCTCTGCCGGGGGCAGGCCAATCCGCGGAAGGACCGGGTGAGCCACCTGATCCCCGAACTCAAATTCGTGGACGGTGACTTGATGGATCAGAGCAGTCTGATCTCGGCTGTGGACGCGGTGCAGCCGGACGAGGTGTACAACCTCGGGGCGATCTCCTTCGTCCCGATGTCCTGGCAGCAACCCGAGTTGGTGACGGAGGTCAACGGTACCGGGGTGCTGCGGGTGCTGGAGGCCATCCGGCGGGTCAGCGGGCTGAACAAGCCGTCGCAGGAGGGCACGGCCGGGCAGATCCGGTTCTACCAGGCCTCCAGCTCCGAGATGTTCGGCAAGGTCGCGGAGGCGCCGCAGACCGAGAACACCCTGTTCCACCCGCGTAGCCCGTACGGCGTGGTGAAGACCTACGGGCACTACATCACCCGCAACTACCGCGAGTCGTACGGGATGTACGGCGTCTCCGGGATCCTGTTCAACCACGAGTCGCCGCGCCGAGGCGCGGAGTTCGTGACCCGGAAGATCTCGCTGGCGGTGGCCCAGATCAAGCTCGGCCTGCAGGACCGGCTCTGCCTGGGCAACCTGGACGCGGTGCGGGACTGGGGTTTCGCGGGCGACTACGTCCGGGCGATGCACCTGATGCTGCAGCAGGAGGAGCCCGGTGACTACGTGATCGGCACCGGGCAGATGCACTCCGTCCGGGACGCCGCGCGGATCGCCTTCGAGTGCGTGGGGCTGAACTGGGAGGACTACGTGGAGATCGACCCCGGGCTGGTCCGGCCGGCCGAGGTCGAGACACTGTGCGCCGACGCGAGCCATGCGCGGGAACAGCTGGGCTGGGAGCCGAAGGTGGACTTCGAGGAGCTGATCCGGATGATGGTCGAGTCCGACCTGGAGCAGGCCAAGGTGACGCGCGACTACGGCGCAGTGCTGACCGGGGCGCGCTGGTAGCCGGGAGCAGGCGGGTACGGCGATGGGCGGTGGGGCCGGGGCCCCATCGCCCATCGCCGTGTCAGCGCTCGGAGCCCTCGGCCGGCGGGCGGGAGAGCTCCAGGATGGCGTGCGCGATGCTGGCGCCCGGCCTGCCGAGCCGGGCGGCGTACCTGCGCAGCATCGCGTTCTCCTGGGCCAGGTTGGTGGCCGGCACGCCGGCGGCGCTCCGGTCCAGCTGCTCGTCGCGGGCCTGCCGGGCCCGGCGGACCAGTTGACCGATCAGCTGCTCGTCGAGTTCGGCGAGCGGCGGGTCCGTCGGGGTCGGGCCGGCGGCGGAGGGGAGCGGCCACCCCGGCAGGTCGCCGTGCAGGACGGGTTCGGGCATGGCGGAGGTCCTCGTCGAAGTCGGTGTCCGGGGCCGGCCGCGCCGGGCCCCGCCGGTGTCTCGCGCAAGCGACGATGCGGCCGGAACGCCCGGCAAAACCCTAGTGTTCGGCGCCGCCCGCACGGGCGGGCACCGGCTGACACTAGGGGTTTTCCGCGCCGAGCCGATCGAGACTGGGCGCCGGAGTGCGGGAATGCGAGCACCGCGCGTGGGCTGCCACGCGGGCTGTCCACGTCGAGTCCCCAGCCGTCCGCCGGTCTTCCAGATGGGTTGCGTTGATATGGACAAGGAACAGAAGCTCCGGGACTACCTCAAGCGGGCGAGCGCCGACCTTCAGCGCTCCCGGCAGCGGGTGGACGAGTTGGAGGCGGCCGCCCACGAGCCGATCGCGATCGTCGGCATGAGCTGCCGCTACCCCGGTGGGGTGGCCAGCCCGGAGGACCTCTGGGCGATGCTCGCGGAGGGCCGGGACGGGATCACCGGCTTCCCCGCCGACCGTGGCTGGGAGCTGGACCCGGCGGACGGCCCGACCGACATCCGGGGCGGATTCCTGCACGGCGCAGCCGAGTTCGACCCCGGCTTCTTCGGCATCTCGCCGCGCGAGGCGCTCTCGATGGACCCGCAGCAGCGGGTGCTGCTGGAGGCTGCCTGGGAGGCGTTCGAGCGTTCCGGCATCGACCCGTCGGCTGTCCGGGGCAGCCGCACCGGCATGTTCGTCGGCGCGATGCCGCAGGACTATCGCACCGGCCCGGACGACGACGTCCAGGGCTTCGTGCTGACCGGCAACGCCACAAGCGTGATCTCCGGCCGCCTGTCGTACTTCTTCGGCGCCGTCGGGCCTGCCGTCACCGTCGACACCGCCTGCTCCTCCTCGCTGGTCGCGCTGCACCTGGCCGCCCAGTCGCTGCGGGCCGGCGAATGCTCGCTGGCGCTCGCCGCCGGTGTCACGGTGATGTCCAGCCCGACCACGTTCGTCGAGTTCGCCCGGCAGGGCGGCCTGGCCGCTGACGGGCTCTGCCGCTCCTTCGCCGACTCGGCCAACGGCACCGGCTGGGCCGAGGGCGTCGGTGTGCTGGTGCTGGAGCGGCTCTCGGTGGCCCGGCGCAACGGCCACCGCGTGCTCGCCGTGGTGCGCGGCACCGCCGTCAACCAGGACGGTGCCTCCAACGGCCTGACCGCCCCCAACGGCCCCTCGCAGCAGCGGGTGATCGAGCAGGCCCTGCGCAGCGCCCGGCTCTCCGCCGACCAGGTCGACGTGGTCGAGGCGCACGGCACCGGCACCACCCTGGGCGACCCGGTCGAGGCGCAGGCCCTGCTGGCCACCTACGGGCGCGGGCGCGACCCTCAACGGCCGCTGCTGCTCGGCTCGGTGAAGTCCAACATCAGCCACACCCAGGCCGCCGCCGGCGTGGCCGGGGTGATCAAGATGGTGCTGTCGATGCGGCACGGCCTGCTGCCGCGGACCCTGCACGTCGACGCGCCCTCCTCGCACGTGGACTGGAGCTCCGGCGCCGTCAAGCTGCTCACCGAGGCCACCGAGTGGCCCGAGGGCGCCGAGCCGCGCCGGGCCGGTGTCTCCTCCTTCGGCCTGAGCGGCACCAACGCACACGCGATCATCGAGCAGGCTCCGGCCGAGTCCGCCCCGGCCGAGTCCGCCCCGGCCGTCGTCACCGACCCCGGCACCCTGCCCTGGCTGGTCTCCGGCCGCACCCCCGAGGCGCTGCGCGCCCAGGCCGGTCAGCTCGCAGCCTTCGCCGCGCAGAGCCCGGCGCCCGCGCTCGACCTCGCCCACGCACTGGCCACCACCCGGGCCGACCTTGAGCACCGCGCGGTGGTCACCGCCCCCGACCTGGCAGGGGCGGCCGTCGCCTTCGCCGCGCTCGCCGCCGGGGATGAGCCCGCCGGGGTGACCCTCGGCTCGCCGCAGGGCGGCCGGCGCAAGCTGGCCTTCCTGTTCGCCGGGCAGGGCTCGCAGCGGATCGGGGCGGGGCGTGAACTCGCCGCCCGGTTCCCGGTGTTCGCCGAGGCGCTGGAGGAGGTGCTCGGGCACTTCGACGGTGTCTTCGAGCGTTCGCTGCGTGAGGTGCTGTACGGAGCCGACCAGGAGCTGCTGAACGAGACCGGGTACGCGCAGCCCGCGCTGTTCGCCGTCGAGGTGGCGCTGCACCGGCTGGTGCGCTCCTGGGGCGTCAAGCCCGACTACCTGGCCGGCCACTCGATCGGCGAGATCGCCGCCGCGCACTGCGCCGAGGTGTTCACGCTGGCCGACGCCTGCACGCTGGTCACCGCGCGGGCACGGCTGATGCAGGCGCTGCCGCGCGGCGGTGCGATGGTCGCGCTCCAGGCCGGTGAGGCCGAGGTGGTGGCCCGGCTGGTGCCATCGGTCTCGATCGCGGCCGTCAACGGGCTCCAGGCCGTGGTGATTTCGGGTGAGGAGGCCGAAGTCCTCCGGATCGCGGAGGAGTTCACCGGCCTGGGCCGCAAGGTGCGGCAGTTGCATGTCTCGCACGCGTTCCACTCGCCGCTGATGGAGCCGATGCTCGACGAGTTCCGCGCCGTGGTCGCGGGCCTCGCGCCTCAGGCGCCGGTGCTGCCGGTGGTCTCCACGCTGACCGGCACCCTGGCCACCGTCGAGCAGCTCACCTCCGCCGACTACTGGGCCGACCAGGCCCGCCAGGCCGTCCGCTTCGCCGACGCTGTCGACTGGCTGGCCGGCCACGGCACCGGCCACTACCTGGAGCTCGGCCCCGACGGGGTGCTCACCGCACTTGTCCAGCAGTCCCTGGCCGACAGCCCGGCTGCTGAGGAGGCAGCCGCGCTCGCCACGCTGCGGCCGGGCCGGAGCGAGACCGAGAGCCTGACCGAGGCGCTGGCCGCCCTGCACGTTCGCGGGGTGCCGGTGCAGTGGGGCGGGTACTTCGCCGGTTCGGGCGCGCGGCCGGCCGAGCTGCCCACCTACGCCTTCCAGCGCCGCCGGTACTGGCCGAAGAGCGTGCTCTCCCGGGCCGGTGACGTGCGGGCCGCCGGTCTCGGCGCGGCCAACCACCCGCTGCTGGCCGCCGCCGTCTCGCTGGCCAACTCCGACGGCCTGCTGCTGACCGGCCGGCTCTCCGCCCAGACCCACCCCTGGCTGGCCGACCACGCCGTCAACGGCACCGTACTGCTGCCCGGCACGGCCTTCCTGGAGCTGGCCGTGCGGGCCGGTGACGAGGTCGGCTGCGACCGGGTCGAGGAGCTCACGCTGACGGCGCCGCTGGCGCTGCCCGAGCAGGGCGGCGTGCAGGTGCAGGTCTGGGTCGGCGCCCCGGACGAGACCGGCCGCCGCACCGTAGGCATCCACTCCCGGCCGGACGGCGCCGAGGACCAGCCGTGGACGCAGCACGCCGACGGTATCCTGACCGCCGGTGAACACCGGGCCGGTTACGAGGAGTTCGGCGCGTGGCCGCCGGCCGGTGCCGAGCCGGTCGAGACCGACGGCCTGTACGAGCGCCTCGGTGAGGCCGGGTTCGGCTACGGCCCGGCCTTCCGGGGCCTGCGGGCCGCCTGGCGGCGCGGCGAGGAGGTGTACGCCGAGATCGCGCTGCCGGAGGGCGTGGCCGGGGAGGCAGGGGCCTTCGGCATCCACCCGGCGCTGCTCGACGCGGCGCTGCACGCCTCGGCCTTCCTGGAGCTCGGCGGCCTGCCGTTCTCCTGGCAGGACGCCACGCTGCACGCGAGCGGCGCGGCCGCCGTCCGGGTGCGCCTGACCGCAGTCGGCGAGGACGCCATCGCGGTGGCGGTGGCGGACGGCGAGGGCGGGCCGGTGCTCTCGGCCGGCTCGCTGGTGCTGCGCGGCGCCGCGGCGGACGCGACGGATACGGCGGCGGCCGTGGCCCGGGAGGCGATGTTCGAGCTGCGCTGGACGGCGCTGCGGGGCGCGGCCCCGGCGGCGCCGGAGTCGGTGTCGGTGCTCGGGAGCGACCCGTTCGGGCTTGGGCTCGCCGAGGTCGTGGCCGGGGTGTCGCTGCCCTCGGTGGTGGTCGTGCCCGTGCAGGGTGATCCGGCCCGGCCGGTCGAGTCCGCGCACGAGGTGACGGCGCGGGTGCTGGGGCAGGTGCAGGAGTGGCTGGCCGACGAGCGGGCGGCCGAGGCGCGGCTGGTGTTCGTCACCCGGGGGGCCGTCGAGGCCGGGGACGCGGTCGTCGGTGACCCGGCGGCCGCGGCCGTCTGGGGCCTGGTCCGCTCGGCGCAGGCCGAGCACCCGGGCCGGTTCGGCCTGCTCGACCTGGACCCGGCGGCCGCAGCCGGGGCGGTGCTGCCGGTCGAGGCGCTGGGCGGTGAGGAACCGCAACTGGCCGTCCGTGGCGGTGAGGTGCTCGTGGCCCGGCTGGCCCGGGCGGGCGCGGCCGCTCAGTCGGAGGCGGCGCCTTGGGCGCCCGAGGGCACCGTACTGATCACCGGCGGCACCGGCGGTCTCGGCCGGGTGCTGGCCCGGCACCTGGTCACCGAGCGCGGCGTACGGCAGCTGCTGTTGGCCGGCCGCCGGGGCGCCGAGGCGCCCGGGGCAGCGGAGCTGGGCGAGGAGCTGGCCGAGCTCGGCGCCGAAGTCACCCTGGCTGCCTGCGACTTCACCCACCGCGCGGCTGTCGACCGGCTGCTCGCCGGGATCCCGGCCGAGCACCCGCTGACCGCCGTGGTGCACTCCGCCGGGGTGCTGGACGACGGCGTGGTCGAGGCGCTCACCCCCGAGCGGCTGGCCGCCGTGCTCCAGCCCAAGGCCGACGGGCTCTGGCACCTGCACCAGGCCACCCAGGGCCTCGACCTGGCCGCCTTCGTGGTCTTCTCCTCCTTCACCGGCACCGTCGGCGCGGCCGGCCAGGCCAACTACGCCGCCGCCAACGCCTTCGCCGACGCGCTGGTGCGCGTGCGCCGCGCCGCCGGACTGCCCGGCCTCTCGCTCGGCTGGGGCCCGTGGGTGCCGACCGGCGGGATGACCGACGGGCTCGCCGAGGCCGACCTGCAGCGCTTGGCCCGCCTCGGCACCCCTGCCCTGAGCGCCGCTGAGGGCGCCGCGCTGTTCGACGCCGCGCTGGCCCGCGCCGAGGCCGTGCTGCTGCCCGTCCGCCTCGACCTGCCGGTGCTGCGCGCCCACGGCGAGGTGCCGCCGGTGCTGCGCGGCCTCGTCCGCACCCCCGCCCGGCGCTCGGTGATCGCTGGCTCGGAGGCCGCCGCGAGCCTTGCCCAGCGCCTGGCCCGGCTCGCCGAGCCGGCCCGTACCGAGGCCGTGGTCGAGCTGGTCCGCGCCCAGGTGGCCGCCGTGCTGCGGCACGCCGACGCCGCCGAGGTCGACCCGCAGCGGCAGTTCCAGGACCTCGGCTTCGACTCGCTCACCGCCGTCGAGCTGCGCAACCGGCTGCGCGCCGCCACCGGCCTGCGCACCTCGGCGACCGTCATCTTCGACTACCCGACCGTGACCGCGCTGGCCCGGCACGTGCTGGAAGAGCTGACAGATCGTCAACGTCCCGAGGTCGCCGTACCGGTGCGCGTCGGGGACGGGGACGACCCGATCGTGATCGTCGGCATGAGCTGCCGCTACCCCGGCGGGGTCACCTCGCCCGAGGACCTCTGGCAGCTGCTCCGCGAGGGCACCGACGCGATCTCCGGCCTGCCGACCGACCGTGGCTGGGACCTGGAGCGGCTCTACCACCCGGACCCGGACCACCTCGGCACCTCGTACACCAGGTTCGGCGGATTCCTGCACGAGGCCGCCGAGTTCGACCCGGCGTTCTTCGGCATGAGCCCGCGCGAGGCGCTGGCCACCGACGCCCAGCAGCGGCTGCTGCTGGAGGCCTCCTGGGAGGCGTTCGAGCGGGCCGGCATCGACCCGGTCTCGCTGCGCGGCAGCCAGACCGGTGTCTTCGCCGGTGTGATGTACAACGACTACTCGGCCACCCTGGCCGACGGCCGGTTCGAGGGCCACCAGGGCAGCGGCACCTCGCCGAGCATCGCCTCCGGCCGTATCTCGTACACCCTGGGCCTGGAGGGCCCGGCGGTGACCGTGGACACCGCTTGCTCCTCCTCGCTGGTGGCCATGCACTGGGCCATGCAGGCGCTGCGCGCCGGTGAGTGCTCGCTCGCCCTGGCCGGTGGTGTCACCGTGATGTCCACCCCGACCTCGCTGATCGAGTTCTCCCGCCAGCGCGGCCTGGCGCCGGACGGCCGCTGCAAGGCGTACTCGGACGGTGCGGACGGCGTCGGCTGGTCAGAGGGCGTCGGCATGCTGGTGCTGGAGCGGCTCTCCGACGCACGGCGCAACGGGCACCGCGTGCTCGCCGTGGTGCGCGGCAGCGCCGTCAACCAGGACGGCGCCTCCAACGGCCTGACCGCCCCCAACGGCCCGTCCCAGCAGCGGGTGATCCGGCAGGCACTGGCCGGGGCCGGGTTGGGCACGGCCGACGTGGACGTGGTCGAGGGCCACGGCACCGGCACCACCCTGGGCGACCCGATCGAGGCGCAGGCGCTGCTTGCCACCTACGGGCGGGACCGCGAACTCCCGCTGCTGCTCGGCTCGGTGAAGTCCAACATCGGCCACACCCAGGCCGCCGCCGGTGTGGCGGGCGTGATCAAGATGGTGCTGGCGATGCAGCACGGCATCGTGCCGCGCACCCTGCACGCCGCCCGGCCGTCCTCGCACGTGGAGTGGGAGGACGGCGCCGTCGAGCTGCTGACGGCCGAGCAGGAGTGGCCGGTCACCGACCGGCCGCGCCGCTCCGGTGTCTCCTCCTTCGGCTTCAGCGGCACCAACGCGCACGTCATCCTGGAGCAGGCGCCCGAGGTCTCCGAGGCGCCCGCCTCGCCGACCCACACCGTGCTGGTCTGGCCGGTCTCCGGCCGCAGCCGGGCGGCGCTGCGCGAGCAGGCGGGACGGCTGGCCGCCTTCGCTCTCGGAGGGGAAGGCTCTGACGTCGACCTCGGTCTGTCGCTGGCCACCACCCGCTCGGCCTTCGAGCAGCGGGCCGTGGCGGTCGGCGCCGACCGGGCCGAGCTGCTGGCCGCGCTGACGGCGCTGGCCGCCGGGGCCCCGGCGGCCGGACTGGTCGAGGGCGAGACCGGTGGGGCGTGCAAGCTAGCCCTGCTGTTCGCCGGGCAGGGCTCGCAGCGGATCGGGGTCGGGCGTGAACTGGCCGCCCGGTTCCCGGTGTTCGCACAGGCGCTGGAGGAGGTGCTCGGGCACTTCGACGGTGCTTTCGAGCGTTCGCTGCGTGAGGTGCTGTACGGAGCCGACCAGGAGCTGCTGAACGGGACCGGGTACGCGCAGCCCGCGCTGTTCGCCGTCGAGGTCGCGCTGTACCGCCTGGTGCGCTCGCTCGGCGTGCGCGCCGACGTACTGCTCGGCCACTCGGTCGGCGAGATCGCGGCCGCGCACGTCGCCGGGGTGTTCAGCCTGGCCGACGCGTGCACGCTGGTCGCCGCCCGGGCCCGGCTGATGGCCGCGCTGCCGAGCGGCGGTGCGATGGTCTCCGTGCAGGCCGGCGAGGCCGAGGTCACGGCCCGGCTGGTGCCGGGGGTCTCGATCGCCGCGATCAACGGGCCCGAGGCCGTGGTGATTTCAGGCGACGAGTCCGAAGTCCTGCGGATCGCAGAGGAGTTCGCCGCCGAGGGGGTCAAGACCAAGCGGCTGCGGGTGAGCCATGCCTTCCACTCGCCGCTGATGGACCCGATGCTGGACGAGTTCCGTGCCGCGCTGGCCGGGGTCACCTTCGCCGAGCCGACCATCCCGGTGGTCTCGAATCTGACCGGCGCCCTCGCCGGAGCCGAGCTCGCCACTCCCGAGTACTGGGTCGAGCACGTCCGGGGAGCCGTCCGCTTCGCCGACGGGGTCGCGGCCGCCCGGGCCG
The DNA here is from genome assembly GCF_040678895.1 of Kitasatospora sp. NPDC049258. Lineage (NCBI taxonomy): Bacteria > Bacillati > Actinomycetota > Actinomycetes > Kitasatosporales > Streptomycetaceae > Kitasatospora > Kitasatospora sp. NPDC049258. The sequence continues at coordinate 24,210 of NZ_JBFAQT010000034.1, read as the reverse complement.
CCGGCGCCGCCACCTTCCTCGAACTCGGCCCGGACGGCGTGCTCAGCGCGCTCGCCCAGGACGCGCTCGCGGAGGACACCGCCGTCGAGGCGCTCCCGATGCTGCGGGCCGGCCGCTCCGAGGAGCGGGCCCTCGCCACCGCCCTGGCCGGGCTGCACGTGCGAGGCCTGCCGGTCGACTGGGCCGCGTACTACGCCGGCACCGGCGCCCGCCGCGCCGAACTGCCCACCTACGCCTTCCAGCGCGAGCGCTACTGGCCCGAACTCCCGGCCCCCGCGGGTCCGTCGTCCGACCCGGCCGATGCCGAGCTGTGGGGCGCCGTCGAGCGCGGCGACCAGGAGGGCCTGGCCGCACTGCTCGGCCTGCGCGACGAACAGCACGCCGGGCTCTACGCCCTGTTGCCCGCCCTCTCGAACTGGCGGCGTGGCCGACACGAGAAGGCCCAACTCGACGCCGCCCGCTACCGGGTGGAGTGGCAGCCGGTCCGCTCGGCCGCCGCGCCCGTGCTGGCGGGCACCTGGCTGATGGCCACCGCCGAGGGCATCGACGACGAGGAGCTGCTGGGTGCCCTGCGCGGCCACGGCGCCCGCTTCGAGCGCCTGGTACTCGACCAGGACTGCCTGGACCACGACGAACTCGCCGCTCGGATTGCCGAGTTCGGCGAGCACCAGGGCGTGCTGTCGCTGCTCCCGCTGGCCGACCGGCCGACGCTCACCGGCACCGGTCTGCCCACCGGCCTCGCGCTCGGCGTCGCCCTGGCCAAGGCGCTGCTCACCCTTGAGCAGCCCGCGCCGCTCTGGACCGTCACCCGGGGCGCGGTCTCCACCGGCCCCTCCGACCCGCTCACCAACCCCGTCCAGGCCACCGCCTGGGGCCTCGGCCGGGTCACCGCGCTGGAGCGGCCGCAGTCGTGGAGCGGACTGCTCGACCTCCCGCCGGTGCTCGACCCGCCGACCGTGCAGGCCCTGGTCAGCGCCCTCGCGAGCGAGGGCGGCCGGGGCGCCGAGGACCAGCTCGCCCTGCGCGGTGCGACCGTGCTCGGCCGCCGCCTTGCCCGGCACACCGTCGAGGAGCTGCCCGGGGCGGGGGAGTTCACCGCCTCCGGCACCGTCCTGGTCACCGGCGGCACCGGCGCGCTCGGCGCCGAGGTGGCCCGCTGGCTGGCCGCCAACGGCGCCGAGCACCTGCTGCTCACCGGCCGCCGCGGCCCCGACGCCCCCGGCGCCGCCGAACTCGTTGCAGAGCTGGCCGAGTTGGGTGCCCAGGCAACCGTGGTCGCCTGCGACGTCGCCGACCGCGGGGCGCTGGCCGCCGTACTGGCCGGCATCCCCGCCGAGCTGCCGCTCACCGGCGTGGTGCACGCGGCCGGCCTCGGCCAAGCCGGCCCGCTGGCCGCCACCACGCTCGCCGAGTTCACCGAGCTGACCGAGGCCAAGCTGCGCGGCGCGGCCCACCTCGACGCCCTGCTGGCCGACGAGTACCTGGACTTCTTCGTCCTCTTCTCCTCCGTGGCCGGTGTCTGGGGCAGCGCGGGCCAGAGTGCCTACGCCGCCGCCAACGCCTACCTGGACGCCCTCGCCGAGAACCGCCACGCCCGCGGCCTGACCGCCACCTCGATCGCCTGGGGCCCGTGGGCCGGCGCCGGGATGGCCGCCCACGAGGCCGTCACCGAGAGCCTGCGCCGCCAGGGCCTGCGCTTTCTCGACCCGCAGACCGCGCTCACCGAGCTGCGCCGGGCGATCGTGCACGAGGACGTCACCGTCACCGTCGCGGACGTGGACTGGGCGCAGTGCGCCCCGGTCTTCACCGCCGGCCGGCCGAGCGTGCTCTTCGACCGGCTGCCCGAGGTCCGGGCGCTGGCCCGGGCCGGGGCGGCCGACGAGGCCGCCGTCTCCGACCTGGCCCGCCGCCTGGCCGGCCTGAACGAGGCCGAGCAGGACCGCCTGCTGGTCGACCTGGTGCGCCGCGAGGCCGCCGTGGTGCTCGGCCACGCCTCCACCGAGGGCGTCACCGCCACCCGGGCCTTCCGCGACGCCGGCTTCGACTCGCTCACCGCCGTCGAGCTGCGCAAGCGCCTCGCCACCCTGACCGGCCTGCCGCTGCCCAGCACGATGGCCTTCGACTACCCGACTCCGACCGCCCTCGCCGCCTTCCTGCGCGGCGAACTCCTCGGCGCCGCAGCCGAGTCCACCGCCCCGACCGCCGTGCTGGCCGGCCGCTTCGACGAGCCGATCGCGATCGTCGGCATGGGCTGCCGTTTCCCCGGCGGCGCGGGCACGCCCGAGCAGTTCTGGCAGCTGATCGCCCAAGGCGCCGACGCCGTCAGCGAGTTCCCGGTCAACCGCGGCTGGGACACCGACCTCTACGACGCAGACCCGGACGCGGCCGGGCGCACCTACTCCACCCGGGGCGGATTCCTGCACGAGGCGGGCGAGTTCGACTCCGGCTTCTTCGGCATCTCGCCGCGCGAGGCACTCGCGATGGACCCGCAGCAGCGGCTGCTGCTCGAAACCACCTGGGAGGCCTTCGAGTCGGCGGGCATCGACCCGACCTCGGTGCACGGCAGCGCCACCGGCACGTTCATCGGCTCCACGTACCAGGAGTACGGGCTCGGCATGGGCGACAGCTCGGCCGGGCACGCCGTCACCGGCACCAGCCCGAGCGTGCTCTCCGGCCGGCTGGCCTACCTGCTCGGCCTGGAGGGCCCGGCCGTCACCGTCGACACCGCCTGCTCCTCCTCGCTGGTCGCGCTGCACCTGGCCTGCCAGTCGCTGCGCAGCGGCGAGAGCGCGCTGGCGCTGGCCGGCGGCGCGACCGTGATGACCAACCCCAACGCGTTCATCGCCTTCAGCCGCCAGCGCGCGCTGGCCGCCGACGGCCGCTGCAAGGCCTTCTCGGAGGCGGCCGACGGCATGACGCTGGCCGAGGGCGTCGGCGTGATCGTGCTGGAGCGGCTCTCCGACGCTGAGCGGAACGGGCACCAGGTGCTGGCCGTGGTGCGAGGCTCCGCGATCAACCAGGACGGTGCCTCCAACGGGCTCACCGCCCCCAACGGCCCGTCGCAGCAGCGCGTGATCCGGCAGGCCCTCAGCAACGCGGGCCTGACCACCGCCGAGGTCGACGTGGTCGAGGCGCACGGCACCGGCACCGCCCTCGGCGACCCGATCGAGGCCCAGGCGCTGCAGGCCACCTACGGGCGCGACCGCGACCCGGAGCGGCCGCTGCTGCTCGGCTCGGTCAAGTCCAACATCGGCCACACCCAGTCGGCGGCCGGTGTCGCCGGGGTGATCAAGATGGTGCAGGCGCTGCGGCACGGCCTGCTGCCGCAGACCCTGCACGCCGCCGAACCCTCCTCCCACATCGACTGGAACGAGGGCACCGTCACCCTGCTCGGCGAGGCTCGGGCCTGGCCGGCCGGCGAGCGGACCCGGCGCTGCGCGGTCTCGTCCTTCGGGATCAGCGGGACCAACGCGCACGTGCTGCTGGAGGAGGCCCCGGCCGCGGCAGTGGCCGCTCCCGAGGCCGAGCCCGGTGACCGGGTGCTGCCCTGGGTGCTGTCGGCGCGGACGGCCGGGGCGCTGCGCGAGCAGGCGGCCCGGCTGGGCGAGCGGCTGGCGGCCGAGCCCGGGGTGCGCCCGGTGGACGTGGCGCACTCGCTGCTGACCGGGCGGACGCTGTTCGAGCACCGGGCCGTGCTGCTCGGCAGCGAGGCCGACGGCGGGGCCGAACTGCGGGCGGCACTAGCGGCGTTCACCGCCGGGGAGTCCTCGGCACAGGTGGTGAACGGCGTCGCCGAGCGGGACGGCAAGGTGGTGTTCGTCTTCCCCGGCCAGGGGGCCCAGTGGGTCGGCATGGGGGCACAACTCTTCGACGAGTCGCCGGTGTTCGCCGAGCGGCTGGCGGAGTGCGCGGCCGCGCTGGCGGCGTTCACCGACTGGTCGCTGCTCGACGTGCTGCGGCAGGCCGAAGGCGCGCCCTCGCTGGAGCGGGTGGACGTGGTGCAGCCCGCCTCGTTCGCCATGATGGTCGCGCTGGCCGCGCTCTGGCAGTCGTACGGAGTCCGGCCCGACGCCGTGGTGGGCCACTCGCAGGGCGAGATCGCGGCCGCCGTGGTGGCCGGGGCGCTCTCGCTGGAGGACGGCGCGCGGGTGGTCGCGCTGCGCAGCCAGGCGATCGGCCGGGTGCTGGCCGGCTCCGGCGGGATGGTCTCGGTGCCGCTGTCGGCCGAGGAGGCCGAGGAGCGGTTGCGGGCGCGCGGCGACGGGATCGGCATCGCGGCCGTGAACGGGCCGCGGACCGTGGTGTTGGCCGGCCCGGCCGAGCAGCTCGACACGCTGATGGCCGAATTCGAGGCCGATGGCCTGCGGGCCCGGCGGATCGCGGTCGACTACGCCTCGCACTCCGCGCAGGTCGAACTGCTGGAGCGCGAGCTGCTCACGGCACTCGCCCCGGTGCGGCCGCGGGCCGCCGAGGTGCCCATCCTCTCCACCGTCACCGGTGCGTGGCTGGACACCACCGGTATGGACGCGGGCTACTGGTACCGCAACCTGCGGCAGCGGGTGAACTTCGACCCAGCGATCCGGCAACTCCTGGCCGAGGGACACGAGTTCTTCGTCGAGGCCAGCCCGCACCCGGTGCTGAGCATGACCGTCCAGGCCACCGCCGAGGATGCGGGGGCCCGCGCCGCGGCCGTCGGCACGCTGCGCCGGGACAAGGGCGGCACCGACCGCTTCCTGGTCTCGCTCGCCGAAGTCTTCGTCCAGGGCGCCCGGGCCGGCCTGACCGGCATGGTCGCCGACGGCCGCCGGATCGCGCTGCCGACCTACGCCTTCCAGCGCGAGCACCTGTGGGCCGTCGCACCGCGCCCCGGCGCGCAGGCCGAGGACGCCGAGTTCTGGTCGGCCGTCGAGCAGGCGGACGTGGACGCGCTCGCCGCGAGCCTGCGGATCGACGGCGGCTCGCTCGCCCCCGTGCTGCCCGCGCTCTCCGCTTGGCACCGCCGCCGCCGCGATCGCTCCACGATCGACTCCTGGCGCTACCAGGCCAGTTGGAAGCCGCTCGGCGCCCTGCCGGGCGCCCGGCTGACCGGCCGCTGGCTGTTGGTCACGGCGGCCGGGTCACTTTCGTCGGCCGACGTCACGGCGGCGCTCGCCGCGCACGGCGCCGAGGTCGAGCACCTGGCGCTGGATGACTCCTGCACCGACCGGCAGCACCTGGCCGCCCGGCTCGCCGGGCTGGAGCTCGGCCTCGCCGGGGTGGTCTCGCTGCTGGGCGAGGCCGAGCAGCCGAGCGAGCGCCACCCGGCGCTCGCGGCGGGCCTCGCGCTCAGCCTGGCTTTGGTGCAGGCGCTCGGCGACACCGGGATCGAGGCGCCGCTCTGGTTCCTCACCCGGGGCGCCGTCGCCGCCGGGCGGACCGAGAAGCTCGCCCACCCCGTGCAGGCGCAGATCCACGGCCTGGGCTGGACCGCCGCCCTGGAGCACCCGCAGCGCATCGGCGGCGTGGTCGACCTGCCCGAGGAGCTGGGCGCGCGCGGCGGCGAGCGCCTGGCCGCCGTGCTGGCCGGCTGCGGCGAGGACCAGGTGGCGATCCGCCCCTCCGGCGCCTTCGCCCGCCGGATCGTCCGGGCCGGCGCGCCCGGCAAGCCGACCGGCTGGACGCCGAGCGGCACCACTCTGATCACCGGCGGCACCGGCACCCTCGCCCCGCACCTGGCCCGCCGCCTGGCGGCCTACGGCGCCGAGCGGCTGGTGCTGCTCGGCCGCCGGGGCGTCGAGGCGCCCGGCGCCGCCGCCCTCCTCGCCGAGCTGGCCGAACTCGGCTGCGAGGCGAGCATGGTGGCCTGCGACCTGACCGACCGCGCGGCCGTCGCCCGGATGCTGGCCGAGCTGGAGGAGGCCGGGCACCCGGTGCGGCACGTGGTGCACACCGCCGCCGTGATCGAGCTGCTCACCATCGAGGAGACCGGCCCGGAGGCCTTCGCGAAGGTCGTGCACGCCAAGGTGGCCGGCGCCCGGCACCTGGACGAACTGCTCCCGGACGACCAGCTCGACTCCTTCGTGCTGTACTCCTCCACCGCCGGCATGTGGGGCAGTGGCCGGCACGCCGCGTACGTGGCCGGCAACGCCTACTTGAACGCGCTCGCCGAGCACCGCCGGGCCCGGGGCGGCAAGGCCACCTCAGTCTCCTGGGGCATCTGGTCCGACGACCTGGAGCTCGGCCGGGTCGACCCCGGCCAGATCCGGCGCAGCGGCCTGGAGTTCATGGCTCCGGAGCTCGCGCTGGACGCGCTGCGCCAGGCGCTGGAGAACGACGAGCAGGTGCTCTGCATCGCCGAGATCGACTGGGAGCGTTACCACCAGGTCTTCACCTCGGGCCGGCCGACCACGCTCTTCGAGGAGCTACCCGAGGTGCGGCAGCTCGCCGAGGCGGCCGAACGGGCGTCGGGCGACAGTGAGTTCGTCTCCCGGATGAACGCCCTGCCGGCCGCGGAGCAGGACCGGCGCCTGCTTGAGCTGGTCCGCGCCGAGGCGGCCACCGCGCTCGGGCACGCCTCGCCCGAGGTGCTGTCCGAACAACGTGCCTTCCGCGAGGTCGGGTTCGACTCACTCACCGCCGTCGACCTGCGCAACCGCCTGGCCGCCGTGACCGGGCTGACCCTGCCCAGCACGATGGTCTTCGACTACCCCAACCCGCTGGCCCTGGTGCGCTTCCTGCGCGAGCAGATCGGCGGCACCGACCGGGCCGACGCCGCGACCGCCGGCAGCCAGGCGGCACTCGACGAGCCGATCGCCATCATCGGGATGAGCTGCCGTTACCCCGGCGGGGTCGGCTCGCCCGAGCAGCTCTGGGAGCTGGTCGCGAACGGCCGGGACGCCATCACCGAGTTCCCGGCCGACCGCGGCTGGGACACCGAGGGCCTCTACGACCCGGACCCGGACCGCCCCGGCCGCACCTACTCGGTGCGCGGCGGATTCCTGCACGGCGCCGCCGAGTTCGACGCCGCCTTCTTCGGCATCTCGCCGCGCGAGGCGCTCTCGATGGACCCGCAGCAGCGCCTGCTGCTCGAAACCGCCTGGGAGGCGATGGAGCGGGCCGGGCTCGACCCGGCGGCGCTGCGCGGCAGCCAGACCGGCACCTTCATCGGTGCCAGCTACCAGGACTACACCGCCGGCGGCTCGGCCCAGGACGGCGCCGAGGGCCACCTCGTCACCGGCACCATCTCCAGCGTGCTGTCCGGCCGGCTCTCCTACACCTTCGGCTTCGAGGGCCCGGCCGTCACCCTGGACACCGCCTGCTCCTCCTCGCTGGTCGCCCTGCACCTGGCCTGCCAGTCGGTGCTGCGCGGCGAGAGCACTCTCGCCCTCGCGGGCGGCGTCAGCGTGATGGCCACGCCCAACGCCTTCGTCGGCTTCAGCCGCCAGCGCGCGATGGCCTTGGACGGCCGCTGCAAGCCGTACGCCGAGGCCGCCGACGGCATGAGCCTCGCCGAGGGCGTCGGCCTGGTGCTGGTCGAGCGGCTCTCCGACGCGCTGCGCAACGGCCACCGCGTGCTCGCGGTGGTGCGCGGCAGCGCCGTCAACCAGGACGGCGCCTCCAACGGGCTGACCGCCCCCAACGGCCCGTCCCAGCAGCGGGTGATCCGGCAGGCGCTGGCCAATGCGCAGCTCGCCCCGGGGGACGTGGACGCCGTCGAGGGCCACGGCACCGGGACCAGGCTCGGTGACCCGATCGAGGCGCAGGCGCTGCTGGCCACCTACGGGCAGGACCGTGAACTCCCGCTGCTGCTCGGCTCGGTGAAGTCCAACATCGGCCACACCCAGATGGCCTCCGGCATCGCCGGGGTGATCAAGATGGTGCTGGCGATGCGGGACGGCACGCTGCCGGCCAGCCTGCACATCGACCGGCCGTCCAGTCACGTCGACTGGTCGGCGGGCGCGATCGACCTGCTCGCCGAGCCCCGCGAGTGGCCGGAGACCGGGCGCCCGCGCCGGGCCGCCGTCTCCTCCTTCGGGCTCAGCGGCACCAACGCGCACACCATCCTGGAGCAGGCCCCCGCCGAGGCCGCCCCGGCCGCCCCCGCGACCCGCAGCGGCGCCCCGGCGCTGCCCGTGCCGCTCTCCGCCCACACCGAGGCCGCCCTGCGCGGCCAGGCCGAGCGGCTGCTCACCCTGCTCGACGAGCAGCCCGAACTCCCGCTCGCCGACCTGGCGTTCTCGCTCGCCACCACCCGCGCCGCGCTGCCCCACCGGGCAGCCGTGGCCACCGACGACCAGGCCGAGCTGCGCCGCGCGCTCACCGCGCTGCGCGACGGCCTGCCTGACCCCGCCCTGCACACCGGCCGCGCGGCCGGCGGCGGACTGGCCTTCCTCTTCACCGGCCAGGGCAGCCAGCACCCCGCGATGGGCCGCGAGCTGTACGACCGGTACCCGGTCTACGCCGAGGCGCTGGACGCCGTACTGGCCCGCTTCGAGCTCGGCTACGACCGCCCGGTCCGCGAGGTGCTGTTCGCCGAGCCCGGCACGCCCGAGGCCGAGCTGCTGGAGGACACCGGCTACGCCCAGCCCGCGATCTTCGCGCTGGAGGTGGCGCTGTACCGCCTGGTCGAATCCTTCGGCCTGCGGCCGGAGTTCGTGGCCGGGCACTCGGTCGGCGAGCTGGCCGCCGCGCACGTCGCCGGGGTCTTCGACCTGGCCGACGCGTGCACGCTGGTCGCCGCCCGGGCCCGGCTGATGGCCGCGCTGCCGAGCGGCGGTGCGATGGTCTCCGTGCAGGCCGGCGAGGCCGAGGTCACGGCCCGGCTGGTGCCGTCGGTCTCGATCGCCGCGATCAACGGGCCCGAGGCCGTGGTGATTTCGGGCGCGGAGTCCGAAGTCCTGCGGATCGCCCAGGAGTTCGCCGCCGAGGGGGTCAGGACCAAGCGGCTGCGGGTGAGCCATGCCTTCCACTCGCCGCTGATGGAGCCGATGCTCGCCGAGTACGCCCGGGTGGCCGCCACGCTGACGTGCCGGGCGCCGGAGACCCCGCTGGTCTCCACCGTGACCGGCGCCCCGGCCACCGCCGAGCAGCTCGCCGACCCCGAGTACTGGGCCGGGCAGGTGCGGGGCACCGTACGGTTCGCCGACGCCGTCGCCACCCTGGCCGGTCTCGGCGCCACCACCTTCCTGGAGGTCGGACCGGACGCCGTGCTCACCGCCGCCGCCCGGGAGACCCTCGGCGACGACGCCCGGCTCGACGGCACCCCGGCGCTGCGCCGGGGCCGCCCCGAACTCGCCACCCTCGCAGCGGCGTTGGCCTGGCTGTACGCCCACGGGCGCCGCCCGGACTGGGCCGGAATGACCGAGGGCTCGGGCGTGCTCCGGATCGACCTGCCGACCTACCCGTTCCAGCGGCAGCGTTTCTGGCCCGAGGCCGTGCCGGCCGTGCAGGCCGCCGACCCGGTCGACGCCGAGTTCTGGTCCGCGATCGAGCGCGCCGACCTGGGCACGTTCGGAACCGCACTCGACCAGGTCACCCTCTCCGCCCTCTCCGCCTGGCGCCGCCGGCGCCGTGAGCAGTCGACCGTGGACGGCTGGCGCTACCGCGCTGCCTGGCAGCCGCAGACCGCCGCAACCGGCGGTCTGCCCACCGGCCGCTGGCTGCTGCTCGTCCCGGCGGGGGCGGCCGACACCAAGTGGACCGGCGGCCTGTTCGACGGCGAGACGGTGACTGTCGAGGTGGCGGGCGTCGAGAGCCGCTCCGCGATCGCGGCGCGGCTGCGGGAGCTGCCGGAAGGCGGGTTCACGGGTGTGCTGTCGCTGCTCGCACTGGGCGGCGATCAGGGCACCCAGGCCGGTGCACTGCTGGTCACGGCCGCTGCCGTGCAGGCGCTCGGGGACGCCGGTATCGAGGCGCCGCTGTGGTGCCTCACCCGGGGCGCCGTCTCCGTCGGCCGGTCGGACCGGCTCGCTGCGCCGGAGCAGGCTGCCCTGTGGGGCTTCGGCCGGTCCATGGCACTCGAACTGCCGCAGCGCTGGGGCGGGTTGATCGACCTGCCGGAGCAGCTCGACGACGCTGCCGTCCGCCGCCTGGCCGCCGCGCTGGGCGCGGCCGACGGCGAGGACCAGCTCGCCGTCCGCGCCTTTGGTACGTACCTGCGCCGGCTGGTGCGCCAGCCGGTCGGCGAGCGCCAGGCCACCCGGGAGTACGCCGCCACCGGCACCGTGCTGGTGACCGGCGGGACCGGCGGTCTTGGCGGGCAGGTCGCCCGCTGGCTGGCCGGCCGAGGGGCCGAGCACCTGCTGCTGGTCAGCCGCCGGGGCGCCGAGGCGCCCGGGGCGGAGGAGCTGCACACGGAGCTGGAGGCGCTCGGCGCCCAGGTGACCCTGGTCGCCTGTGACACCGGCGACCGGGACGCCCTGGCCGCTCTGCTCGCGGCCGTGCCCGCCGAGCAGCCGCTCAGCGCCGTCTTCCACACCGCCGGTGTGGTCGAGGACGGCGTGCTGGAGACCCTGACGCCCGAGCGGTTCACGGCAGTGCTGCGCCCGAAGCTGGCCGCGGCCCGCCATCTGCACGAGCTGACGGAGGGCCAGGAGCTCGATGCCTTCGTGCTGTTCTCCTCCACGGCCGGCACCCTCGGTGCCGCCGGGCAGTCCAACTACGCGGCGGCCAACGCCTTCCTCGACGGCCTCGCCGAGTACCGGCGCGGCGCCGGGCTGCCCGCGACCGCGCTCGCCTGGGGCCCCTGGGCGGGCGCCGGGATGGCGGTCGACGGCAGCGGGGTCGAGCAGCGGGTGCGGCGCGGCGGGTACGCGCCGATGGCACCCGAGCGCGCACTCGCCGCGCTCGGCCAGGCCCTCGACCACGAGGACACCGCGCTGACGGTGGCCGACATCGAGTGGGAGCGGTTCGCGGCGGTCCTCACTGCGCTGCGGCCCAACCCGGCCATCGCCGCGCTGCCCGAGCCCACCCGCACGGTGGCCGGGGCCGCGCCCGAGACCGGCCTTCGCGCCCAGCTCGCCGAGCTGGCCGAGCCCGCCCGGGCCCGGTACGTGCTCGACTTCCTGCGGGCCCAGGTCGCGGCCGTGCTCGGCCACGCCGGCACCGAGGGCGTCGGCGCCGACCAGGCCTTCACCGACCTCGGCTTCGACTCGCTGACCATCGTCGAACTGCGCAACACGCTCGCCGCCACCACCGGCCTGCGGCTGCCCGCGACCCTGGTCTACGACTACCCGACCCCGACCGCCCTCGCCGAGCACCTGCTCGCCGAACTCCTCGGCACCCTCCCGGCCGGGGCCGCCCCGGCCCCCGCCGTCCGGGCCGCCGACGAGGACCCGATCGCGATCGTCGGCATCGGCTGCCGCTTCCCCGGCGGGGTGGAGACCCCGGACGACCTCTGGCAGCTGCTGCTGCGCGGCGAGGACGCCGTCTCCACCTTCCCCGCCGACCGCGGCTGGGACCTGGAGGCCCTCGGCCGGGGCGGCTCCGCCACCCTGCAGGGCGGCTTCCTGGCCGGAGTCGGCCGGTTCGACGCCCTGTTCTTCGGCATCTCGCCACGCGAGGCGCTGGCCATGGACCCGCAGCAGCGCCTGCTGCTGGAAACGGCCTGGGAGGCCCTGGAACGGGCCGGCATCGCGCCGGACGCGCTGCGCGGCTCCGACACCGGCGTCTTCGTCGGCACCAACGGCCAGGACTACCTGAACGTGCTGCGCCAGGGCACCGCCGACGTGCGAGGCCACGCCGCCACCGGCAACACGGCCAGTGTGATGTCCGGCCGCCTCTCCTACACGCTCGGCCTGGAGGGCCCGGCCGTCACCGTCGACACCGCCTGCTCCTCCGCACTGGTCGCCCTGCACCTGGCCGCCCGCGCGCTGCGGGCCGGCGAGTGCTCGCTGGTGCTGGCCGGTGGTGTCTCGGTGATGTCCAGCCCGGACGCCTTCGTCGAGTTCACCGCCCAGGGCGGCCTGGCTGCCGACGGCCGCTGCAAGGCCTTCGCCGACGCCGCCGACGGCACCGCTTGGTCGGAGGGCGCGGGCATGCTGGTGCTGGAGCGCCTCTCCGAGGCGCGCCGCCAGGGCCATCCGGTGCTCGCCGTGCTGCGCGGCGCCGGGGTCAACCAGGACGGCGCCTCCAACGGCCTGACCGCCCCCAGCGGCCGCGCCCAGCAGCGGGTGATCCGCCAGGCGCTGGCCGACGCCGGTCTTACGCCGGACCAGGTGGACGTGGTCGAGGCGCACGGCACGGGCACCACGCTCGGTGACCCGATCGAGGCCAACGCCCTGATGGCCGCGTACGGGCAGGGCCGGGAGACCCCGCTGCTGCTCGGCACGGTCAAGTCCAACCTCGGCCACACCCAGGCCGCCGCCGGCGCCGCCGGTGTGATCAAGATGGTGCTCGCGCTGCGCCACGGTGTGCTGCCGCGCACCCTGCACGTGGACGCGCCCTCCTCGCACGTGGACTGGTCCGCCGGTGCGGTCGAGCTGCTCACCGAGGCGCGGGAGTGGCCGGAGACCGGACGGGCCCGCCGGGCGGGCGTGTCGGCCTTCGGGGTGAGCGGCACCAACGCGCACGTCCTGCTGGAGCAGGCTCCGGCCGAGGAGCCGGCCGCCCCGGCGGAGACGGTGGCCGGGATGCTGCCCTGGGTGGTCTCGGCCAAGTCCGAGGCCGCGCTCGACGCCCAGCTGGCCGGCCTCGCCGCGCTCGCCTCGGCGCCCACGCTGGACGTCGCCCACTCGCTGGCCGTCGGCCGCTCGGGCTTCGCCCACCGGGCCGTGCTGCTGGACGGGGCGGAGCTCGCCCGGGGGGTGGCCGCCGAGCGGCGGACCGCCTTCCTGTTCTCCGGCCAGGGATCGCAACGGCTCGGTATGGGAAGGGAGTTGTACGAGCGCTTCGCGGTCTTCGCCGAGGCCTTCGACGCCGTCTGCGCGGTGCTGGACCAGCACCTGGACCAGCCGCTGCGCTCGGTCGTCTGGGGTGCCGATGAGGAGCTGCTGAACCGGACGGAGTACGCCCAGGCGGGTCTGTTCGCGGTCGAGGCGGCGCTGTTCAAGCTGGTCGAATCGCTGGGTGCGCGGCCGGAGTTCGTGGCCGGTCACTCGATCGGCGAGGTGGCGGCGGCGTACGTCGCCGGGGTGTTCTCGCTGGCGGACGCGGGCGCGCTGGTGGCGGCCCGGGGCCGGCTGATGCAGGCACTGCCGAGTGGTGGCGCGATGGTCGCGATCGAGGCGACGGAGGAGGAAGTCCGGTCGCTGCTGGGTGAGTCGGTGGCGGTCGCGGCCGTCAACGGGCCTCGCTCGGTGGTGGTCTCGGGCGCCGAGGAGGCCGTCGAGGCGGTCCGAGCCCAGTTCGCGGACCGGCGGACGACGCGACTGAAGGTCTCGCACGCCTTCCACTCGCCGCTGATGGACCCGATGCTGAACGAGTTCCGGGCTGTCCTGGGTGAGTTGTCGTACGCCGCGCCGAGCCTGCCGCTGGTGTCGAACCTGACCGGCTCGGTGGCCGGTGCCGAGTTGTGCACGCCCGAGTACTGGGTGCGGCACGTCCGCGAGACGGTGCGCTTCGCCGACGGCGTGCGCACGCTGGCCGCCCAGGGCGTCAACGCCCTGCTCGAACTGGGCCCGGACGGCGCGCTCGCCGCCCTCGCCCCGCACAGCACCGGCGAGGACGCCGACAGCGTCGTCGCCCCGGCCTGCCGCAAGGGCCGGCCGGAGGAGCGCAGCCTGGTCGAGGCACTGGCGCGCCTGCACGTCGCGGGTGTGACCGTCGACTGGACGGCGCTGTTCGCGGGCACCGGCGCCCGGCGGACCGACCTGCCCACGTACGCCTTCCAACGCGAGCTGTACTGGCCCGAGCGGGCGCCCGCCGCGCAGGCGGGGGCCGACCCCGCCGACGCCGCGTTCTGGTCGGCGGTCGAGCAGGCCGACCTGGCCGCGCTCAGCACCACGCTGGACCTGGCGGACGACTCCTCGCTCGCGGCCCTGATGCCCGCGCTCTCCGCCTGGCGCCGCCGCCGCACCGAGCGCACGGCGGTCGACGCCTGGCGCTACCGGGTCAGCTGGCAGCCGTACGCGGCCGCACCGGCCGACACCCTGCCGGGCCGCTGGCTGGCGATCCTCCCGGCCGACGCCGCCGAGCAGCCGTGGCCGGCCGCCGTCCTCGCCGCTCTCGGCACCGAGGCACAGCAGGTGGAGGCCGACCCGGCCGACCGGGCGGGTCTGCTCGCCCGCCTTGCGGAGTTCGAGGGCCCGTTCGACGGGGTGGTCTCGCTGCTCGCGGCGCGGGACGGCGCCGCCGAGCTGCCCGTCGGTCTTGAGTGGCCGGACCAGTTGCTCGCCGTCTTGGCGGAGGCCGGGGTCGAGGCGCCGCTGTGGTGCCTGACCCGGGGGGCTGTGGCCGTCGGGCGGGCCGAGGCGGTCGATGCCGGGCAGGCCGCGGTCTGGGGGCTCGGCCGGGTGGCCGGGCTGGAACACCCCAACCGTTGGGGCGGGTTGGTCGACCTCGCGCAGCTGCCCGACGAGCGGGCCGCCGCCCGGCTGCGGGCGGTGCTGGCGGGCCGGGACGGTGAGGACCAGCTGGCGCTGCGCCCGAGCGGCGCCCACGCGCGCCGCCTGGTGCGCGCCGTGGCCGATCCGGCCGAGACCGGCTGGGCACCGTCCGGCACCGTCCTGGTGGTCGGCGACGCCGACGGCCTCGGCGGGCCCACCGCCCGCTGGCTGGCCGCTGCCGGAGCCGCACAGGTGCTGCTGCTCTCTGCTGCGCCGGAGGACCCGGCTGCCGAGCAGCTTGGCGCCGAACTGGCTGAGCACGGGTGTGAGTTCAGGGTGGCGGTGGCCGCACCTGGCGACCGGGCCGCGTTCGCGGCGGCCCTCGCGGGCGTCGAGCCGACCGCTGTCCTGTACACCGGCCGGACGGTCGAGGTCACCGACCCGCAGGAGTACCTGACCGCGCTCAAGGCGGACCTCGCCGCGCTCGACGAAGCGCTGGGTGACCGGGAGATGCCGGCCTACGTGCTGTACGCCTCGATCGCCGGCGTCTGGGGCGTGCGGGGTCAGGAGGCAGGTGCGGCGGCGAGTGCCTACCTCGACGCCGTCGCCCAGCGCCGCCGGGCTGCCGGCCGCACTGCCCTGGCCATCTCCTGGGGCGCTTGGGCCGGTACGACCTCGGCCGCGCTGGAGCAGCACCTGCGGGCCAACGGCCTGCCCGCCGTCGACCCCGCCCGCGCCCTCGCGGCGCTGCGCGGGGCGGGCGGCGAGGGCCCGGCCGGCGTGACGGTGGCCGACATCGCGTGGGAGCGGTTCGCCCCCGCGTTCGGTCAGGGCCGGCCGAGCCGGCTGTTCACCGAACTGCCCGAGGCCAAGGCCGCGTTGGCCGAGCCGGAGGGCGGCGCCGAGGCCGGAACGACGGCCAGGGCAGCCGCGCTGCGGGCCGAGCTGCTCGGCCGCACCGAGGCCGAGCAGGCGGAGGCGCTGCTCGGTACCGTCCGCACCGAGGCCGCCACCGTGCTCGGCTACCCCGACGCGGAGTCGGTGCCGGCCACCCACCCGTTCAAGGACCTGGGCTTCGACTCGCTGACCGCCGTCGACCTGCGCAACCAGCTGGCCGCGGCGACCGGTCTGCGGCTGCCCGCGACGCTGGTCTTCGACTACCCGACCCCGCTGGCGCTCGCCGCGCACCTGCGCGCCGAACTCCTCGGCGAGGAGCAGGCGGTGGGCCAGGCCACGGCCGCCGTCGGCACCGATGACCCGATCGTGATCGTCGGCATGAGCTGCCGCTACCCCGGCGGGGTCCGCTCACCCGAGGACCTGTGGGAACTGCTGCGGGCCGGCACCGACGCGATCGGCGGCTTCCCGACCGACCGTGGCTGGGACCTGGAACGGCTGGTCCGGGGCGACCGGGACGGCCGTGGCCGCAGCGTCACCCAGCACGGCGGATTCCTGTACGACGTCGCCGAGTTCGATGCCGCCTTCTTCGGCGTCTCGCCGCGCGAGGCGATGGTGGTCGACCCGCAGCAGCGGATCGTGCTGGAGGCGGCCTGGGAGGCGCTGGAGCGGGCCGGGATCGACCCGGTCGGCCTGCGCGGCGGCGACACCGGCGTGTTCATCGGCGGCGGCAGCGGCGACTACCGGCCCTCGATCGGCCAGCTCGGCCACGTCGAGACCGCGCAGTCGGCCAGCCTGCTCTCCGGCCGGCTCTCCTACACCTTCGGCCTTGAGGGCCCCTCGGTCAGCGTCGACACCGCCTGCTCCTCGTCCCTGGTCGCGCTGCACCTCGCCGCCCAGGCGCTGCGCAGCGGCGAGTGCTCGCTCGCGCTGGCCGGTGGTGTCACCGTGATGTCCAGCCCGGTGGGCTTCGTCGAGTTCGGCGAGATGGGCGCGCTCTCGCCCGACGGCCGCTGCCGCCCGTTCGCCGACTCGGCGAACGGCACCGGCTGGTCCGAGGGTGTTGGCGTGCTGGTGGTCGAGCGGCTCTCCGACGCCGAGCGGCGGGGCCACCGGGTGCTCGCCGTGCTGCGCGGCTCCGCGATCAACCAGGATGGCGCCTCCAACGGCATCACCGCCCCCAACGGCCCGTCCCAGCAGCGCGTCATCCGGCGCGCGCTGGCCAACGCCGGGCTGACGCCGGCAGAGGTCGACGCCGTCGAGGCGCACGGCACCGGCACCACGCTCGGTGACCCGATCGAGGCGCAGGCACTGCTCGCCACCTACGGGCAGGACCGCGAACGCCCGCTGCTGCTGGGCGCGTTGAAGTCCAACCTGGGCCACACCCAGGCCGCCTCGGGCGTGGCCGGCGTGATCAAGATGATCAAGGCGATGCAGCACGGCCTGCTGCCGCGCACCCTGCACCTGGACGCCCCCTCCTCGCACGTCGACTGGACGGCCGGCGCCGTCGAGTTGCTGGCGGAGGAGCGGGAGTGGCCGCAGGCTGACCGCCCGCGCCGGGCCGGCGTCTCCTCCTTCGGCGCCAGCGGCACCAACGCGCACGTGATCATCGAGCAGCCGCCGGTCGCTCCGGGCGGCGAGCCCGCCCCGGACGACCGCCTGCTGCCCGTCCCGCTCTCCGCCGCGACCCCGGCCGCCCTGCGCGGCCAGGCGGCGCGGCTGCTGGACCACCTCGCGGCGGACCAGAGCCTGACGGTCCGTGACCTCGCCTGGTCGCTGGCCGACACCCGCTCCGTGCACGAGTGCCGGGCCACCGTGCTCGCCGCCGGGCGCGCCGAGCTGGTGCAGGGCCTGACCGCGCTCGCGAACGACGGCGGCGCGGGCCACCTGGTGCAGGGCACGGCGGCGGCCGGCCGGACGGCCTTCCTGTTCTCCGGCCAGGGCTCGCAGCGGCCCGGCGCCGGGCGCGAGCTGTACCGCCGGTTCCCGGTCTACGCCGAGGCACTGGACGCCGTGCTCGCCCACTTCGAAGGCGAACTGCCCACCCCGCTCGCCCAGGTGCTGTTCGCCGAGCCCGGCACGCCCGAGGCCGAGCTGCTGGAGGACACCGGCTACGCCCAGCCCGCGATCTTCGCGCTGGAGGTGGCGCTCTACCGCCTGGTCGAATCCTTCGGCCTGCGGCCGGAGTTCGTTGCCGGTCACTCGATCGGCGAGCTGGCCGCCGCGCACGTCGCCGGGGTCTTCGACCTGGCCGACGCGTGCACCCTGGTCGCCGCCCGGGCCCGGCTGATGGCCGCGCTGCCGAGCGGCGGTGCGATGGTCTCCGTGCAGGCCGACGAGGCCGAGGTCACGGACCGGCTGGTGCCGGGGGTCTCGATCGCCGCGATCAACGGCCCGCAGGCCGTGGTGGTCTCCGGCGACGAGGACGCTGTCCTGCGGATCGCCGAGCAGTTCGGCGCCGAGGGCCGCAAGACTAGGCGTTTGCGGGTGAGCCATGCATTTCACTCCGTACACATGGACGCCATGCTCGACGAGTTCGAACGGGTCGCCCGGGGTCTGAGCTACGGCGCCCCGAGCGTGCCCGTGGTGTCCACCCTGACCGGAGCGCTCGCGGGTGACGAGCTGCGCACGCCCGGGTACTGGGCGCGGCACGTCCGGGAGACCGTCCGGTTCGCCGACGGCCTCACCGCACTCGCCGGGCTCGGCGCCCGCCGGTTCCTGGAGCTCGGCCCGGACGGCGTGCTCTCCCCGCTCGTCCCCGACGTTTTCGGCACCGAGACCGGGGCCGGCCGCCCGATCGTCACCGCCGCCGCCCTGCGCAAGGGCCGGGACGAGGACGCCACCTTGTACGGCGCCCTCGCCCGGCTGCACACCGACGGGCTCGGCCTGCGCTGGCCCGCGTTGTTCGAGGGCACCGGCGCCCGCCGGGTCGACCTGCCCACCTACGCCTTCCAGCACCAGCGGTACTGGCCCGAGCAGGCGGCACCTGCCCAGGCCCCGGCCGAGGACGGCGAGTTCTGGACGGCGGTGCGCACCGAGTCCTTCGACAGCCTGGCCGGCGCGCTCGACGTGGACACCGAGGCGCTCGCCAAGGTGCTGCCCGCGCTGCGCGACTGGCGCGAGCGCCGGGCCGAACAGGCCCTGGTGGACGGCTGGCGCCAGCGGATCGTCTGGAAGCCGCTCGACCACACCGGCCGCACGGCCCGCCCGGGCCGGTGGCTCGCCGTCGTCCCGGCCGGCCACGCCGCCGGCTGGGTGGCCGAACTGCTCGGCCTGCTCGGCCCGGACACCGTGCGGCTGGAGCTCGACGCGGTCGCCGACCGGGCCGCCGTCACCAAGCAGCTGGCCGAACTGGCCAAGGATGGCACGGAGTTCACCGGTGTCCTGTCGCTGCTCGGCCTCGACGAGAGCGCCGACGGCGGCGCCCCCGCAGGGGTGCACCGCACCGCCACGCTGATCCAGGCCCTCGGCGACGCCGGACTCGGCGCACCGCTCTGGTGCCTGACCAGGGGCGCCGTCGCGGCCATCCCCGGCGAGCCCGTCCCCGGGCTGCGGCAGGCCGGCGTCTGGGGCCTCGGCCGAGTGGCAGCGCTGGAGCACCCGCAGGGCTGGGGCGGCCTGATCGACCTGCCCGGGACGCTCGACCGCCGCACCGGCGAACTGCTGACCGGCGTCCTCGGCGACCCGGACGGCGAGGACCAGATCGCCGTCCGCCCGACCGGCGCCTTCGGCCGCCGACTGCACCGGATCACGGGTGGCCAGACGTCCGAGCGGCTCTGGCAGCCCGAGGGCAGCGTCCTGATCACCGGCGGCACCGGAGCGCTCGGCGCCGGGACCGCCCGCCGACTGGCCGAGGCCGGCGCCCGCCACCTCGTGCTGCTCAGCCGGCGCGGCCCCGACGCCCCCGGCGCGGCGGAACTGCGCGCCGAGCTGCTCGCGGCCGGCGCCACCGTCACCATCACGGCCGGCGACGCCGCCGACCGCGAGACGCTCACCGCCGTGCTCGCCGCCCTGCCCGAGGACGCACCGCTCACCGCGGTCATCCACACGGCAGGGACACTCGACGACGCCACGGTCGACGGACTCACCCCTGAGCACTTCCGGGAGGTGTACCGCGCCAAGGTCGAATCAGCGTTTCTGCTCGACGAGTTGACGCAGAGCCAGGAGCTCGCGGTGTTCGCGCTCTACTCCTCGGCCTCGGCCGCCGTCGGAAACCCCGGCCAGGGCAACTACGCGGCGGCCAACGCCGCGCTCGACGCCCTCGCCGAACGCCGCCGCGCTGCCGGACTTCCCGCCACCTCGATCGCCTGGGGAGCCTGGGGCGGCGCCGGCATGGCCGCCGGCGACCGCGCGGCCGAGGCCGCCCGCCGCACCGGAGTCCGGCCGCTCGACCCCGCCTCGGCGGTGCTCGCGCTGCGCCGGGCCGTGCTCGACCCGGAGCCGACCACCTTGGTCGCCGACGTCGAACCCGACCGGTTCGTCCGGGCCTTCACGGCCGCCCGCCCCAGCC
Organism: Kitasatospora sp. NPDC049258; assembly: GCF_040678895.1. Classification (NCBI taxonomy): domain Bacteria; kingdom Bacillati; phylum Actinomycetota; class Actinomycetes; order Kitasatosporales; family Streptomycetaceae; genus Kitasatospora; species Kitasatospora sp. NPDC049258. The sequence goes on along the minus strand of NZ_JBFAQT010000034.1, from coordinate 4,344 downwards.
GCCTGCTGGCCGACCTCGTGAGCGAGGACGGCGCCCGGCAGACCGGCCCGGAGGAGACCGCGAGCCGCTCGCTCCACGTCGAACTGGCAGGCCTCACCGAGGCCCGGCGCGGCGCCGTGGTGCTGAAGCTGGTGCGCAGCACCGCCGCCGAGGTGCTCGGCCACCCGAGCATCGACGTGGTCGGCGCGGAGAAGGCCTTCCGCGACCTCGGCTTCGACTCGCTCGGCGCCGTCGAACTGCGCAACCGGCTGGGCGCCGCCACCGGGCTGAACCTCTCGGCGACGCTGGTCTTCGACCACCCGACGCCGGCCGAGCTCGCCGAGCACATCCTGGCGCAGCTCGCCCCGGCCGGTCCGGCCGCCGCAGCGGTGGCCGGACCGGTGGACAGCGACCCCGAGCGGGCCCGGCTGCTCGCGCTGCTGGCGTCAGTCCCGCTCGACCGGCTGCGCCGGATCGGCGTGCTGGACCCGCTGCTCGAACTGGCCGACTCCGGCCCGGACACCCCGTCCATCGAGGACGGCAACGGCGGGACGGCCGACCAGGCCGAGGACTTCATCGACGCGATGGACCTCGACGACCTGGTGCAGGCCGCTCTGAAGAACGACCCCGACCGCACGCAGGACTGACGGAGCCCGGAGCCCTCACCATGACCACGCCCAACGAGAAGGTTGTCGAAGCTCTCCGGTCCTCCCTCAAGGAGACCGAACGGCTCCGGCGGCAGAACCGGCAGCTCCTTGCCGCCGCCGCCGAGCCCGTCGCGATCGTCGCGATGAGCTGCCGCTACCCGGGCGGGGTCGACTCGCCCGAGCGGCTCTGGGAGCTGGTGGCCTCCGGCACCGACGCGATGTCGGAGTACCCGACCGACCGGGGGTGGGACCTCGACGCCCTCCGGGCGGCCGGGACCGACGAGCGGGGCACCCAGGTGAGCCGGCGCGGCGGCTTCCTGGACTCGGTCGTGGGCTTCGACGCCGGGTTCTTCGGGATCTCCCCGCGCGAGGCGGTCACGATGGACCCGCAGCAGCGGCTGCTGCTCGAAACGTCCTGGGAGGCCTTCGAGCGGGCCGGCATCGACCCGGTCTCGCTGCGCGGCAGCCGTACCGGCGTCTTCGTCGGCACCAACGGGCAGGACTACGCTTACCTGCTGGTGCGCTCGCTCGCCGACGCCACCGGCGACATCGGCACCGGCATCGCGGCGAGCGCCACCTCCGGCCGGCTCTCCTACGCCTTCGGCCTGGAGGGCCCGGCGGTAACCGTCGACACCGCCTGCTCCTCCTCCCTGGTCGCCCTGCACTGGGCCGCCCAGGCACTCCGGTCCGGCGAGTGCTCGCTCGCCGTGGCCGGCGGGGTCAACGTGATGTCTACCCCTGGCTCCCTGATGGAGTTCTCCCGTCAGGGCGGTCTGGCCGCGGACGGCCGGTGCAAGGCCTTCGCCGATGCGGCGGACGGCACCGGCTGGGCTGAGGGCGTCGGCCTGCTGGTCCTGGAGCGGCTCTCCGACGCCCGCCGCAACGGGCGCCGCGTACTCGCGGTGCTGCGGGGCTCCGCCGTCAACCAGGATGGAGCTTCGAACGGCTTCACCGCTCCGAACGGCCCGTCGCAGCAGCGGGTGATCCGGCAGGCCCTCAGCAACGCGGGCCTGTCGACGGGTGATGTCGACGCGGTCGAGGGCCACGGGACCGGGACGCCGCTGGGTGATCCGATCGAGGCGCAGGCGCTGCTGGCCACGTACGGCCAGGGGCGCGAACTGCCGCTGCTGCTGGGCTCGGTGAAGTCGAACATCGGGCACACGCAGGCAGCTGCGGGTGTCGCGGGTGTGATCAAGACGGTGGAGGCGATGCGGCGCGGCGTGCTGCCGCGGACCCTGCACGTGGACGCGCCGTCCTCGCATGTGGACTGGTCGGCGGGTGCGGTCGAGCTGCTGCGGGAGGCTCGGGACTGGCCGGAGACCGGCCGTCCGCGCCGGGCCGGTGTCTCCTCCTTCGGGATCAGCGGGACCAACGCCCATGTGATCGTGGAGCAGGCGCCGGAGGAGGAGGCCGAGGCTCCCGCTGCTTCGGTTGCTCCTGCCGTGGTGCCGTGGGTGGTGTCGGGGAAGTCGGAGGCGGCGCTCGAGGCGCAGATCGCCGGTCTGGCGGTGGTGGAGGGCCTCGCCTCGCTGGATGTGGGTCTGTCGCTGGCGGGTCGGTCGCGGTTCGGGCACCGGGCGGTGCTGGTCGACGGTGTGGAGGTCGCGCGGGGTGAGGCGGCCGAGCGGTCGGTGGCCTTCCTGTTCTCGGGTCAGGGGTCGCAGCGGTTGGGGATGGGCCGGGAGTTGTACGGCCGGTTCCCGGTGTTCGCCGAGGCCTTCGACGAGGTGTGCGAGGTCCTGGACGGTCTGCTGGAGCGGCCGTTGCGCTCAGTCGTCTGGGGTTCCTCGGACGAGCTGCTGAACCGGACGGACTTCGCGCAGGCGGGTCTGTTCGCGGTGGAGGTGGCGATGTTCCGGTTGCTCGAGTCGTTGGGTGTGCGGGCGGAGTTCGTGGCCGGGCACTCGATCGGCGAGGTCGCGGCCGCGCATGTGGCGGGTGTGTTCTCGTTGGCGGACGTGTGTGCGCTGGTGGCGGCGCGTGGTCGGCTGATGGAGGCGCTGCCGGCCGGTGGTGCGATGCTCGCCGTGCAGGCTTCCGAGGACGAAGTGTTGCCGCTGCTGGGTGAGTCGGTGTCGACAGCGGCGGTGAACGGGCCTTCGTCGGTGGTGGTTTCGGGTTCCGCCGAGGGCGTCGCGGCGATCGATGCGCACTTCGCGGACCGCAAGACTTCGTGGCTGCGGGTCTCGCACGCGTTCCATTCGCCGCTGATGGACCCGATGCTGGACGAGTTCCGGACGATAGTGAAGGGGCTGGCGTTCGAGGAGCCCTCGATCCCGGTAGTGTCCAACCTCAGCGGTTCGGTGGCCGGGGGTGAGCTCTGTACGCCGGAGTACTGGGTGCGGCACGTCCGGGAGGCGGTCCGGTTCGCCGACGGTGTGCGGGCTCTGCGGGCGCAAGGTGTGTCGGCGTTCGTGGAGTTGGGGCCGGACGGGGTGCTCGCGGCGCTGGCGCAGCAGTGCCTCGCCGATGGGGACGAGAGTGTGGCGGTGCCGGTCTGCCGGAAGGACCGACCGGAGGAACACGCTCTGGTGGAGGGTCTGGCCCGTGCCCATGTGGCGGGCGTGGCGGTGGACTGGGCGCGGCTGTTCGACGGTACGGGTGCGCGGCGGGTGGACCTGCCTACGTATGCGTTCCAACGCGAGCGCTACTGGCCCGCGCTCAGTCGGTCGGCCGGGGACGTCGCGGCGGCCGGGCTGATTCCGGCGGACCACCCGCTGCTCGGCGCGGTGATCCCGCTCGCCGGTTCGGAGAGCGTGCTGTTCACCAGTCGGCTGTCGCTCGAGCACTGCGGCTGGGCCGAGGGTGTCTTCCCGAGCTCCTGCTTCCTGGAGCTGGCTGTCCGGATCGGCGATCAGGTCGGCTGCGACCGGGTCGAGGACCTCACCGTGACCAGCCCGCTCACCCTCGCGGGCCGGCCCGGCGTGATGGTCCAGGCCCGGGTCGGTGCGCCGGACGGGACGGGCAGCCGGTCGGTGCGATTCTTCTCGCGCAGTGACGGCGACGGTGTGCTGGGCGAGTCCTGGACGGAGCACGCGTCCGGGACGCTCGGAACGGGCGAGCGGGTGGCGGACTTCGCCGCCAAGGTGTGGCCGCCGGAGGGCGCGGCCGTGGCCGAGCCCGAGGGGGAGACGGCCGGAGCTGCCGTCGCCCTCTGGCGTCGGGGCGCGGAGACCTTCGTCGAGGCCTCGCTGACAAGCGAGTTGGCCGGGGAGGCGACCGGCTTCGGCCTTCACCCCGCCCTGCTGGCGGCGGTGGTGGCGGCCGACGGGCGCGGCCTGGTGCCGGTGTCCTGGGCCGGGGTCTCCCTGCACGCCTCGGGTGCCTCGGTGGTCCGGGCCCGGCTGACCCGGGTCGGGGAGGAGGCGCTTGCGCTCGCGGTGGCTGACGTGGCGGGCGATCCTGTGTTGTCGGTGGACTCCGTGACGCTTGCCGAGCCCCTGGTCGCTGACCCGAATGGTGGCGAGCTTGCGGGTTCGCTGCTGCGATTGGAGTGGGTGCCGGCGGTGCTGTCCGGGGTGTCCGGGGCGGTGTCGCGGGTTGAGGTGGCTTCGCTGGGTGAACTTGGCGAGGTTGTGCCGGAGTTGGTTGTGGTTGCGGTGCCGGGTGTCTCGGCCGGTGGCGATGTGCCGGGTGGTGTGCACGAGGTCTCGGCGTGGGTGCTGGGGTTGGTGCAGGAGTGGCTGGCGGGGGAGCGGTTCGTTCGTTCGCGGCTGGT
>NZ_JBFAQT010000033.1:0-69228 GCF_040678895.1 Kitasatospora sp. NPDC049258 | reverse complement strand
TTGGCCACGCTGTAACCGTTGCACGCGTAGGCCGGGTCGGAGGCCGGCATCAGGACGGCCTGGCCCTGGGCGTTGATCGTGTAGTACTCCGGCTTGAGGACACCGTTCTTGACCCGGCCGTCGGCGTACTCGGCGGGTGCGCTGCAGGTCACTGAACCGGTCACGCCGGGGTACAGCCACTCCTGCACCGCGACCTGGGGGGCGGCGGCCGTGGCGGCGCCGGCCGGGGCGGGTGCGCCGAACGCGAGGGTGCCGGCCACCGTGAGAGCACTGGCCGCGACCGAAGCCGCGCGCCTGGGGAAGCGAGATTTCATGTGCGGAATCCTGACCCTGGATTGACCAGTGGTCAATACCAGTGGCAAGAAACTCTTCCCGGGTTACCGCCGGCGCCCGTACGGGGGGACAGACGCCGGCGGCGGCACCGCACTCCGGTCAACGGGCGGCGGGCACCGCCCGGTTCACCGGTTCCCCGGATCCGGTCCGAGGGCCGGCGCGGCCAGCCGGGCCCGGATGCCGTCCAGCGGGCGGCCGTGCCGGTCGAGCACCTCCAGCGACCGCAGGTAGTACTCCCGGGCCTCCCGGTCACGGCCGAGCCCCTGCAGCACCACCCCGGTCTCCTCGGCGTGCTGCGCCTCCATCCGGTGGTCGCGCAGCTCCCGGTCCAGCTCCAGCGCCTGCAGGAGCACCTCCAGGGCCTCCTCCTCCCGCCCCAGCCCGCAGCGCACCTCGGCCAGCGTGCCCAGGGAGATCGACAGCGCCGGATCCGTCCGCCCGGCCAGCAGCCGGACCGACTCCTCCGCCGCCGGCAGCGCCCGCTCGGGCTCCCCCAGGGTCAGCCGGCACTCCGCCAGGTTGTTCAGCTGCACGGCGGCCGACCGGTCGTCCCCCGCCGCCCGCTCCATCTCCACCATCCGCTCCAGCAGGGGCAACGCCCCGCGCGCGCCGCCGAGTTCGTACAGCGCCTCGGCCAGCACGCTCAGGCAGCGCACCAGCGGGGGCCGCCGGCCCAGCCGCTCGGCCAGCGGGACGGCCCGCTCCATCAGCTCGGCCTGCTCGGCGTGCCGGCCCTGCTCCCCGAGGATCATCCCCAGGTCGCTGCTCGTCCAGACCCGGCCCTCCAGGCTGCCCGACTCCTCGGCGGCCACCAGGGCCGACCGGGCCAGCTGCTCCCATTCGGGCAGGAAGCCGCCGTCGTGGTAGTACGCGGGCGCCACCTCGTAGGCCAGTTGCCAGACCCGCTCGCCGTGGCCCCGGCGGGCGCCCTCCACCACCAGGGTGCGGATCGCCCGCTCCTCCCGCCGGAACAGCTCCAGCGCCCCGGCCGGTCCGTCGAGCACCGGCACCCCGCCGGACGGTGCCAGGCCCGGGCCGCGCACCGGCAGCCGCGGCCGGCCGAGCGCCGTGGTGAGGGCCGCGGTGGTGGCGAGGTAGTAGTCCAGCAGCCGGTCGACCGCCGCCCGGCGCCGGTCCACCGGCAGGGTGTCGGTCAACTCCCGGGCATAGAGCCGGACCAGGTCGTGCCGGGCGAACAGCCCGGGCGCCGGCTGCTCGACCAGGTGGGCCGCGCCCAGCTCCGCCAGCAGCCGCTGCGCCTCGCCGGCCGTCAGACCGCCCAGCGCCGCCGCCGCCTGCGGACACACCTCCTGGCCGGCGTGCAGGCCGAGCAGGGCGAACAGCCGGGCGGCCGGGGCCGACAGCGCCCGGCAGCTGAGCGCGAGCGCGGAGGCCACCCCGAGCGCGCCGCCGGTGGACAGGGCCGGCAGCGCGGTCTGCTCGTCCGCCAGCTCCTCGGCCAGCTCCACGAGCGCCCAGTCCGGACGGGAGGCCAGCCGGGCCGCCGCGATCCGCAGCGCCAGCGGCAGACCGTCGCAGAGCTCGACGATGCGCCGCGCCGCGGCCGGTTCGGCGGCCAGCCGGGCCGGCTCGACCACCCGGGCCAGCAGGGCCAGCGCGTCCGCCCGGCCGAGCACGTCCAGGGTCAGCCGCAGCACGCCCGCGCAGTCGGGCCGCTCCTCCAGCCGGCTGCGGCTGGTGACCAGGGTCAGCACCTCGGGGCTGTCCGCGAACAGCGGCGCGGCCTGCGCGGCCTGGCGGACGTTGTCCAGCACCACCAGCATCCGCCGGCCGGCCACCAGCCGGCGGAACAGCTCGGAGCGCTCCGCGAGCGAGGCCGGCACCGCCTCGTCGGCGACGTCCAGCGCGCGCAGCAGCCCGCCCAGGGCCTCGCGCGGGTCGACCGGCCCGACCTCGTCGAAGCCGCGCAGGTTCACGTACAGCCGGCCGTCCGGGAAGCGGTCCGTGTTCCGGTGCGCCCACTGGAGCGCCAGGCTGGTCTTGCCGACCCCGGCGGCGCCGCAGACCAGCACCACGGTGCGGCCCGGCAGCCGCACCGCCGCGTCCAGCCGGGCCAGGTCGGCCGCCCGGCCGGCGAAACCGCGGCTCGCCCGGGGCAGTTGGCACGGCACAGCCGCCGGACGGGCCGGCCGCGGCGGCTCCGCCCGGACCTGCTGGTGGGCCGCGAGCAGCACCCGGCCCGGGCCGATGCCGAGTTCCTCCTCCAGCGTGTCCACCGTGCGCCGGTAGACCGCCAGCGCCTCGCCGGCCCGGCCGGCCCGGTCCAGGCAGAGCATCAGCAGGGCGACGGTCGGCTCCCGCCGGGGCGCGACGGCCACCGCGGCGGCGAGCTCGTCCAGCACCTCCTCCGCCCGGTCGAGCCGCAGCAGCGCCTCGGCGAGCCGCTCCAGCGCCCGCAGCCTGGTCTCGCGCAGGCTGCGGGCGGCCTGCTCGGGCAGCGTCGACGGGCTGTCCTCGGCCTCCCAGGGGCCGCGCCACAGGGCCAGCGCGGCCCGCAGCACGGCCGCCGCCGCCGGGTCCGGCAGGCCGGTCGCCGAGGCGACCAGGCTGTCGAACTCGAGCGCGTCCACCGCGTTCCGCCCACCCGTCAGGACGTAGCCCGGCTCCCGGGTGACCAGCCGCAGCTGCTCGCCGTCGAGCTGCTTGCGCAGCGCCGCGACGTGCCCCTGGAGGGCGGCCCGGGCCGTCGGCGGGGGGCCGCTCCCCCACAGGGCGGCCACCAGGCGGTCGGTGGGCACCACCCGGTTGAGCTCCAGTGCGAGCACGGTGAGCAGCACCCGGCGCTTGGGCGTGGCGACCGGGAGCTCGCTGCCGTCCGCGCGGCGGAGTTCGACGCCGGCGAGCAGGTTGATTCGCATCAGGGGCGGTCCTGGGGGTCGGGGTGCGGGGGCACCGCGGTGCCGATGAGGACGGAGCTGACGATACGGACCTTCGCACAAGTGATCCAAGCTCGTCACCGCGTCCGCGCCGGGCACCAACTTCCGTGCAGGCGCCGGATACCGGCGTCCTGACCGGCGGATCGTCAGCCCCCAACCTTCGCGCCGAGTTCATCCTCCGTCGGCATTTCTTCGCGGACGAAGCGGGCCTTCCCGCTGCTCGCCCACCGTGATCCGGCAGGTGGCGGCGCGTACCTGGCGGCTGGTTAGACTGCCCACCGGCGCTTCGACTGCGAGGCTCGGAGAGTGGGGGAGCGGATGCGCGTTCGGCTGCTCGGCCCTGCCGAGATCCACGCCGAGGACGGCGGCCCGGTGGTGGTGCCCGGGGCCAAGCGGCGCGCGGTGCTGGCCCTGCTGGCGCTCGAACTGGGCCGCTGCGTACCGGTCGAGCGCTTCTTCGAACTGCTCTGGGGGGCACGGCCCCCGGCCCAGGCCAGGGCCGCCCTGCAGGGGCATGTGGCGGCCCTGCGCAAGGTGCTGGCGGGGTCGCCGTTCAGCCTGCTGACCCAGGCTCCGGGCTACCTGCTGCTGGGCGAGCCGACCCGGGTCGACGTGCACGCGTTCCGGGCGCTGACCGCCCGGGCCGGCACCACCGCGGACGACGCGGCCGCGGCCGAGCTGCTCGGCGCGGCCCTCGACCGGTGGCACGGAGCGCCGCTGTCCGACCTGCCGGAGACCGAGCTGCGGCACGCCTTCGCCCAGGAGCTGGAGCGCGACCGGCGGACGGCCCTGGAAGCCTGGGCCGAGCGGCTGCTGCGGACCGGGCGCGGCGGTGCGGCCGTACCCGCGCTGGAGCTGGAGGTCCGTGCCGACTGGCTGCACGAGCCGGCCGCCGCCCTGCTGGTGCGCTGCCTGCACCAGGCGGGCCGCCCGGCCGACGCGCTGCACGTCTACCACCGGGCCAGGGCCGGGCTGGCCGAGGAGCTCGGCCTGGTCCCCGGCGCCGAGTTGCGGGCCGCCTTCGCCGCCGTCCTCGCCGAGGAGCCCGACCCGGCCGTCCCGCCCCGGCGCCCCGCCGGCACCGGGCCGACCGGCACCGGCCGGCGGTCCGGGTGCGCGCTGCCGCGGCTGCTCCCCCGCTTCGTCGGCCGCGACCGGGAGTCCCGCCGGCTGGACGAGATCTGCGGCCCGGACCACGACGGCGACGGCATCGCCGTGGTGATCGGCCCGGCCGGGGTCGGCAAGACCGCGACCGTGGTCCGCTGGGCGCACGCGGCCGCGGCCGGATTCCGGGACGGCCGGCTCTACGTCGACCTCCGCGGCTTCGACCCCGCGGGCCCGACCGACCCGGCCGAGGTGCTGGCGCGGTTCCTGCGCGCCCTCGGGGTCCCGGAGGGCGAAGTCCCCGAGGACCCGGCCGACCGCGCGGCCCGCTACCGCGAACTGACCGGGCAGCGGCAGCTGCTGGTCGTGCTGGACAACGTCCGCGCCGCCCGGGACGTCGCCGAACTGCTGCCGGCCGGGCCGGGCTGCGCCACCGTGGTCACCAGCCGCAACACCCTGGAGGACCTGGTGGTCACCGAGGGCGCGGTGCTGCTGCGGCTGGAGGCGCTGCCGCCCGACGACGCTCTGGTGCTGCTGGGCGGGCTGCTCACCGAGGAACGGGTGCGGGCCGAACCGGCCGCCGCCCGCCGGCTGTCGGCGCTGTGCGACCAGCTCCCGCTCGCCCTGCGGATCGCCGCCGCCCGGCTCTCCTCGCAGCCCTCCCGGACCATCGCCGACCTGGTCGCCGAGCTGGAGGACGAGCGGACCAGGCTGCCCGCCCTGGACGCGCAGGGCGGTGCGAGCGTGCGGTCCGCACTGAACCTGACCCACCGCCACCTCGACCCGCAGGGGGCCCGGCTGCTGGCCCTGCTGGCCGTGCACCCGGGCGACGAGGTGGACGTGCCCGCCGCCGCCGCGCTGCTCGGCGCCGGCCCCGCGGCGGCCCGCCGGGCGCTCGGCTCGCTGGCCTCGTACCACCTGCTGACCGAGGCCGCCCCGGGCCGGTTCCACCGGCACGACCTGATCCGGGTCTACGGGAGGGAACTGCTGGACGCGTTGGAGCCGGACACCGGCCGGCTGGCCCGGGCCAGGCTGCTGGACTACTACCTGGCCGCGACCCTGCACGGCGCGACCCGGCTCCAGCCCCACCTGGCCGAGCTCGGCTCCCCCGCCGAGCACCACCCGCCGGCCCTCCCGGTGCTTCCGGACGTCCGCGGCGCGCTGGCCTGGTTCGCCGGCGAGGAGCCGGTGGTGCGCAGCCTGGTGGACGCCGCCGCCGCCGCCGGCGGCGAGTACCGGCGGGCCTGGCAGCTGGCCCATCTCGCCAACTGCCTCTACTACGGCGCCGGCCGGCTCACCGACCGGCTGAGCTGTCTGCGCTCGGGGCTCGCGGCCGCGGCCAGGACCGGGGACCAGCTGCCGATCGCCCTGCTGGAGTCGGCGACCGCGCGGGCGCTGGGCGGTCGGCACCGCCCGGCCGAGGCGCTCGCCCTCGCCGCCCGGGCGGCCGACCGCACCGCACCGCTCGGCGGCGCCGCGCACGTGCACACCCTGACCGTGCTGTCGCTCGCCCGGGCGGACCACGGCGACCTCGACGGTGGTGTGGCGACCTCCGAGCGGGCCCTCGCACTGCTGCGGGAGCTGGGCGTGCGCGAGGCCGGCGCCTGCGCGCTGGCCCACGCCGCCGGGCTGCGCGCGCGCTCCGGCGACGGTGCGACGGCGCTGCGGTACGCCCGCGAGGCGCGCGGGCTGCTCGCCGGGCACCCGGAGGCCACCTTCCACCTGCACGCGCTCTGCGCCGAGGCCCAGGCGCTGCACCTGCTGGGCCGGGCGGAGGAGTCCGAACAGGTCTGGCGGCGGGCGCTGGAGAGCTGCCGCAACTCGGGCACGGCGCACCTGCAGGCGCTCACCCAGCGGCAGTTCGCCGACTTCCTGCTGGCCCTGGCCCGGCCGGCCGAGGCCGCGGAGCAGCTGCGCGCCGCGGCGCGGCTGCACACCGGGCTCGGCGACACCGCCGCCGCGGCCGAACTGGCGGACCGCCTCGCGGCGATCCGCCGGGAGCTGGCGGCTCAGCCCGCGGCCGCCGCCATCCCCTTGGCCTCCAGGATCGGGCGCAGCGCCCGGACGGCGTAGAAGTTCCGGGACTTCACGGTGCCGACCGGCACCCCGAGCACCACCGCCGCCTCCGCCATCGACCTGCCCTTCATGTGCAACTCGACCAGGACGTCGCGGTGGTGCGGCTGGAGCTCCGCCATCGCGACCTCGATGTCGCGGGCGGCCAGCACCTCGTCGTACGGGTCGTGGGTGCCCGCGTGGTCCTCCGGCGAGTCGTCGGCGACCTCCTGGGCCCGGGCCGCCTGCATCCGGAAGTGGTCGATGGCGATCCGCCGGGCCACCGTGAACAGCCAGGGGCGGCTGTGCTCGGGGCCTCGGTGGATCGCGGCGGGGTTCTTCCAGGCCCGTAGCAGGGTCTCCTGGAGGATGTCCTCGGCCTTCCCCCGGTCCCCGCTGGTGACCCGCAGCAGCGCGCGCAGCAGGTAGGGCCCGTGCAATCGGTACAACTCCGCCAGGGTGTCCTGGTCGAGGGTCGCACGGGCCTGGCCGGCCCGGGCGGTGCCCTCGTCGGCGGCAGTAGCGTCCATGGCCACGGCTCAGCCCTTCGCTCCGGTTCGACGAACTGGCAGCGGGTGCCCGGGTGCCGGTGTTCGGCCGCCCGGGTCCGCCGTCCTTACGCACCACACCGTTCCAGGCGCCGCCAACACGGGCCCAATGATTCGCCGACGAAATCCCCGGCCGACCGGTTTACGGCGCCGGCCCCCGCGGTGACCTGCGCTCTTCTCGCCGCGCCGGCGCGGCCTCAGCGGCGCCCCGCCAGCGCCGCCGCCAGCCGCTGCACCCCGTCCTCGCCGAAGCGGTGCACCAGGACGGCGATCCACCGGGCCAGTTCGGCGCGCTCGCGGGTGCTCCAGGACGCGGCGGACGGGTGCTCGTCCACCACCAGCGCCTCCGCGATCAGCCGGAGGTCCGCCGACGGCTCCGGCCACGGCTGCCCGGCCAGCCCCTGCACCGCCAACCGGCGTGCCGTGGAGATGACTTCGCGCGCCCCGGCCGGCGGCACGGCGAAGCCGGAGGGGCTCGGCACCGGGCCCCGCCCGCCCTCGTCCTCGCCTGGGTCGTCGCCCGCGTCCTCGCTCCCGGCGAGCCAGGAGGCGATCAGCCGACGCGCCGTCTCCTCCTCGTCACCGTGCATGCCCTGGTCCACCATGACCGCCAGCATGCCACCGCTTCGGAAGTCAGTACTCGCCCACATGGGTCACCTCTCGTCCGCCGATCGAGGCGGCCCGCCGAAGTGTCGTCGCCGCATCTTGTTGAACGGCTAACGGCCTCAGGGGTGTTCACCGCCGGGTCGGACCTCGGCCGGGCGCAGTTCGCCCGCCGTCCCACCGGCCGGATCCGGCCACCGGGACCACCGGTGCCACCGGACCGGGCGCGGGATCAGCCGCCGCCGGACCGCCGGGCGCCCCGCCGGCCGAGCCCCCGCACGACCGCGGCGAACGCCAGCACGAGCACCACTGCGCCGCTCCCGCCGGCCACCAGCAGGGCCAGCCGGACCGCTCCCGGGTCGACGGGCGGGCGGACCGCCAGCGACTCCCCCGCCTCCTCGGGCGCGGGCGCGGCCGCGCCGGCGCCCCGCTCCTCCGGAAGCTCGGCGGTGACCGCGGCCACCGGGTCGACGGTGCCGTGGCCGAGCAGCGGGTCCGGCAGCACGGAACCCGGCCGGTAGGCGGTGGTCTCCAGCCGGTGCACCAGTTGGTCGGGCGTCAGGCCCGGCCGCCGGGCGAGCACCAGAGCGGCGGCGCCGGCCACGTACGCGGTCGCGTAGCTGGGGCCGGAGGCGGTGAAGTGGCCGCCGCCGGGCCCGGCGCCCGTGACGGCGTCGCCGGGCGCGGCCAGGTCGATCCGGCCCGCGCGGGCCGCACCGCTCGGCGGGGCGCCGTTCGGTCCGACGTCGGCGACGGCCAGCACCCCGGGGTAGGAGGCCGGGAAGACCGGCCCGCTCCGGGCGCCGTCCACGTCCGCCGCGCAGGGGGCGACCACCAGCACACCGCCGGCTCTGGCGTGCCGCAGGGCCTCGGAGAGCGCGTCGCTCGGCGCGGGCACCGACACCGCCACGGCGACCACCCTGGCGCCGCCGTCGACCGCGTCCCGGATGCCCTTGGCCAGCAGGTCGGCGTTGGTGGCACCGGAGTCGTCGGTGACCGCGACCGCCAGGATCCGGGCCTCGGGTGCCAGCCCGGCCGGGCCCTGGCCGGCCGGGCGCCGCCCGGCGATCAGGCCGGCGACCAGGGTGCCGTGCCCGACGCAGTCCCGGCCGGCGTCGCCGCTGCCGGACTCGCGCGGGCCGACGGTGAGGCGGCCGGCCAGCGCGGGTGAGGCGCCGTCCACCCCCGAGCCGACCACCGCGACCGTCACCCCGCCGCCGCGGGTGAGCGTCCAGGCGCCGTCCGGGGGCAGCAGGGCCTGCGGCCACGGGGTCCGGTCGGTGGTCCGGCCGGACGGCTGGGCGCAGCCCTCCCGCTGCACGTCCTGGAGGGTCTGGGCGACGGTCGGCAGCGGCTGCTCCGGCGCCGGCGAGGCGCCGCCGTCGGCGCGGGCCGGGGCGGCCGGAGCGATCGCGGCGGCCAGCGCGCAGGCCAGGACGGCCGGTGCCCACGCCCGCCGCCGACGGCTCATACCGCGCTGCCCAGCCGGTCCGCGGCGATGTCCTGCGGGAGCAGCAGGCTGAGTTCGGCCAGGTCGGCGATGTCCAGCCGGCTGAGCCGGCCGGCCTGCCTGGTGATCATCGACTCCAGGGTCTGCCGGGCCAGCCGGCCGTTGCCGAAGGTCCGGTCGCGCGGGGTGGCCGCGAACAGCCGGCCGAGCGACTCCAGGGTCTCCGGCGCGCAGACGTAGCCGGCGTTCTCGGCGTGCAGCGAGACGATGGTGACCATCTCGTCGTCGCTGTAGTGGCCGAACTCGATCTGCCGGGAGAACCGCGAGGCGAGGCCGGGGTTGGAGGAGAGGAAGCCCTGCATCTCGTCCTCGTAGCCGGCCACGATCACGGCGACCTCGTCGCGGTGGTCCTCCATCAGCTTCATCAGGGTGTCCACCGCCTCCTGGCCGAAGTCGCCGCCCCCGCCGTGGCGCGGGGTGAGGGTGTAGGCCTCGTCGATGAACAGCACGCCGCCCCGGGCCCGGTCGAAGGCGTCCCTGGTCAGCTGGGCGGTGTGGCCGACGTAGCGGCCGACCAGGTCGGCCCGGGCGGTCTCGATCAGCTGGCCCTTGGGCAGCACCCCGAGTTCGGCGAGCAGCCGCCCGTAGAGCCGGGCGACGGTGGTCTTGCCGGTGCCGGGCGGCCCGGCGAAGACCAGGTGGTTGCTGATCTTCGCGGTGGGCAGTCCGGCCTCCTGCCGGCGGCGCACCTGCGTGATCAGGTTGACCAGGTCCTCGACCTGCTCCTTGGCGGCCGGCAGCCCGACCATCGCGCGCAGTTCGGCCAGGATCTCGGTGCCGCCGTCGGCCGCCGCCGGGCCGGTCTCGACGCCGGTGTCCGCGGCGACCAGCAGGGCGAGGTCGGCGTCGCCGATCTCGGCGAGCTGCGCCAGCCGGGTGGCCTGCCGGTCGACCATCTCCTCGAACACCTTGCGGGCGGAGCGGCCGTTGCCGAAGTCCGCGCCCCTGGGCATCTTCTCGAAGATCTCGCGGAGCGCCTCGCGGGTCCCCTCCGCCAGCTCGTAGCCGTGGCCGGCGGCGGCCCGCTCGACGATGGTGACCAGCTCGTCCACCGCGTAGTTGGCGAACTCGACGGTCCGGCTGAACCGCGAGGCCAGACCGGGGTTGGAGGCCAGGAAATCGGTCATCTCGGCGGAGTAGCCCGCCACGATCACCACGATGTCCTCGCGGTGGTCCTCCATCAGCTTGACCAGGGTGTCGATCGCCTCCCGGCCGAAGTCCGGCCCGCTGCCGCCGGAACCCGCCGACAGCGCGTACGCCTCGTCGACGAACAGCACCCCGCCGAGCGCCTCCTTGAACACCTCGGTGGTCTTGATCGCCGTCCCGCCGACGATGGAGGCGACCAGGTCGGCCCGGGCCACCTCGGTCAGGTGGCCGCTGCGCAGCACGCCGAGCTCGGCCAGGATGCTGCCGTAGAGCCGGGCGACGGTGGTCTTGCCGGTGCCGGGGGGCCCGGCGAAGATCAGGTGCCGGCCCATCGGGAGGGACGGCATCCCGGCCAGCTCGCGGCGCCTGGCGAGCTTGTTGAGATTGACCAGGGTGGCGACCTGCTCCTTCACCCCGGCCAGGCCCACCAGCGATTCCAGCACCTCCAGCGGGCCCTGGGCGGGCTGCTGGGCCGGCGCCTGCGCCACCGCCTCGACGACCGTCCCGGCCGCGGCCTGCGGCTGGGCGGCGACGGTGGCCGAGCCCTGCGCGTCGGGCATGCCGTTGTCCCGGCTCTGCAGGTTCTCCACCGACAGCCGGGTGCTCGGCGCGGTCTGCCGCAGGCCCGAGCCGCGGTTCCCGGTGACCGTGCAGCCGGTCAGCCGGACCGCGTCGGTCGAGTCGATCCGGATGCCGTCGGCGGTGTTGTCCACCGCCTCGACCTGGCCCAGGGTGGCCCGGGCCCCGGCGCCGATCCGCACCCCGTGCCGGCGGCTGCCGCGCACCCGCCCCCGGGTGCAGGAGAGTTCGCCGCCGTCCTCGACCGCCAGGCCGTCCTCGCCCGGGTCGACCGCCTCGCAGTCGCGCAGCGTGGCACTGCCGGCCCGGCCGACCAGGAAGCCGCTGCCGGCGCAGTCCCGCACCACGGTGTTGCCGACGAAGGTGTCGGCACCGTCGCTGATCAGGATGCCGATCCGGCCGGCCGAGAGGATCTCGGAGTGCTCCACCCGGCCGCGGCCGTCGCGGACCGCCTCCACGCCGTCCCCCCGGGTGCCGTTGACGGTCACCCGGCGCAGCAGCGGGTTGGCGCCCTCGCTGATCCGCACGCCGGTGCCGGCGATGTCGCGCACCTCCAGCCGGTCCAGCTCGGCGGCGCTCTCGCCGGTCAGCTCCACGCCCACCTCGCCGCAGTCCCGGACGGCGGCGCGGGTGAGCACCGGGCTGGACGAGTCGCCGATCCAGATGCCGATCCCCTCCGCGCCGGTGACCTCGCACTCCTCGAAGGTGCCGCGCGAGCGGGCGGTGACGTGGATGCCGTGGCCCCTGGTCCGCGCGGTCCGGCAGCGCCGCAGCAGCGGGTCGGTGCCGCCGGCCAGCGCGATGCCGTGGCCCTTGGTGCCGGTGACGCTGCAGTCCTCCAGCAGGACCCGGGAGGCGGAGCTGATGTAGACGCCGACCGTGGTGTCGCGGACGGCGGTGCGCAGCACCCGGGTGCTGCTGTGCTCCTCCAGGGCGATCGCGGGCTTGTCGGTGGCCGATATCTCGCAGTCCTCGATGGTGCCCCGGGCCTCGCCGTTGGCGCACACGCCGTTGCCCCGGGCATCGCGCATCACGCAGTTGCGGAACACCGGGTCGGCACTCTCGCCGATCACCACGGCCGAGGTGCCCAGGTGCTCGATCACGCAGTCCTCGATCACGCTGGTGCCGGTGGAGGTCTCCACGATGCCGGCGCCCGCCGAGTTGACCACCCGGCAGCCGCGCATGGCCAGCGAACCCTGCTGGCGGGTCAGCACCGCCGTCCACGAGTTGCCCACCACCTCGCAGTCCTGCAGGGCCGCCTGGCCGCGCGGGACGTCGATCGCGGGCATCTCCTCGTCCTGGCCGGCCAGCACCAGCCCGGTCAGCTGGACGGCCTCGGCGACCACCTGGACCACGCAGCCGCGCCGGGGGGTGATCCGGACGGTGCCCCGGACGTCCTCGGCGGTGATGGTGACCATCTTGGTGATCACCAGGTTCTCCTCGTACCGCCCCGGGCGGACCGAGATCACCGCGCCGCTGCGCGCCGCCTCCAGGGCCTCGCCGATCGTGCGGTACGAGCCGCCGCGCTGCTCCTGGCACACCGTCAGCACATGGCGCGACATGACCTGGTCTTCCCTTCGTCCTGCTGTTGCGTCACTCGGTGCGGCGGGCCGGGCCGCGCGGGGGTCAGCTGCAGTCGGCCCGGGCCGCGGCCGCGGCCAGGTGCGCGTGGTTGGCTCCGTCGAAGTCGACGCCCCGGGTGTGCAGCATCACCGAGATGTAGCCGCCGGTGAGCGTGAAGGACCCGGCGCTCACCCACTGCCCCAGGTTCTTCACCTGGTTCACGCCGAACGAGCCGATGGTGCCGCTGCCCGGCGCGCTGCCGCTCTGCACCGTGTAGTAGGCGGGCGCGCCGCCGACCACCCTGATGTCCTTGTTGTTGGGGATGTAGACCGAGATCTTGCAGGTCCCGCTGGTCACCGGTGCGGTGCGGAAGGTCCACACCACCGAGTTGCCGTCGTCCTTGGTGGCCGAGCCGGACATCGGCATCGAGGTGAACTTGCCGTTGCAGCTGGCGCCCGCGAAACCGCCCGTCTGGGTGAACCAACCGTGGCTGCCCTCCCACCAGCCGTACTGGCTGAAGGAGACGCTGGCGCTGTTGCACCAGGCGCCGCCGATCCCGGTGTACGAGGGCGCGGCGGCCGGCGGTGTGGTCGGCTTCGGGGTGGGCTGGACCGGCGGCACGGCGACGGGGGTGGAGGGCACCGCCGGCGTGGTGGTGCGGCCGGGGTCGGTGCCCGGATTGTTCCCGGGGGCGGTGACGGGGACGACGGCGGCGCCGCCCGCGGCGGGGACGGCGGCGCCCGGCCCGGCGGTGGCCCCCGGGGCCGGCGGCTGGCCGGGCACGCTGCCCGGGGCACCGGCGGCGGCCGGGTCGGCGGCGGCGTCCGGAGCCACGCCCGGGGTGCCCGCAGCGGCCGAGGGCGAGGCGGTGACATCGCCGGGTGCGGGCGGGTGCGGGGCGGTGCCGGGCTCGGTGACCGGGGCGTCGGTGCGGCTCAGCCCGGCGCTGTCGGTGTCCCCGAGGCTCTGCGCGGAGCCGCTGCCGTGCGAGATGACCAGGGGCAGCCCCATCAGCACCATGCCGACCGTCGCGGCGGCGGCGACGGCCGGGCGCTTGAGCCGGGTCAGCCTGACCACCCGTCCGGGGCCGGCCGGCTCGGCGCGCTCGGGGGCCGGCCCGGCGGGCGCCTGGGCGAGCGGCGCGGGCGTGGGGGCGGGCGGCGCGACCGCCAGGGGGGCGGCGCCGGGCGCCACGGCGGCAGCGGCAGCGGCCGCCACCGCGTCCGGCGCGGCGGCGGAGCCCTGGACCGGCCCGGCGGCGCGGCGCACCGGCCCCAGCGGCGACGGCCCGGGCGGGGCGGTCGCCACCGGCGCGGCCTGCGCGGGCGCGGCCGGCTGCCGCTGCTGCTGGTGCGCCTCGGCCTCGCCCTCCTGGTCGTCCATCATCCAGGCGACCGCGGGCAGCTGGTATCCCGTCGAGGTGCCACCGTTCTCGTTCTGGCCCGTGCCCACCGCAGCCCCCTGGTTCCACTTCGTTTCCCGTCGCGAACCGCCTGACGGCAGGCCGCCGGCGCTTCCATCCCGGGAAACGGCCCGGCGGGCGCGGAGGGTTCACCGCGGCGGCGCTGAACCCGGGCCGAACCCGCAGGCGTTCTCCGGGTGTCGAGATGTCCCAGGTTCCGGGCCGATTCCGGCGCCGATCGAGGAGTGCCATGACCCCCCACCGTGCCGGCCGCCGCGCCGTGCTGCGCACCGCCGTCGCCCTGGCCGCACTGGCCGGCCCGACCTCGGTGTGGAGCACCGCGGCCGTGGCCGCGGGCTCCGGGCCCGCCGCCGGCAGCTCGGCGCCGGCCGCCGCGCCCGGCGACCCGGCCGACTGGCTCCGCCTCGCCGGCGGCCGCCTGGTCTACGGCCAGGACCGGCAGGGCAACCGGATCCCCGACTTCTCCTACGCCGGATACCGCGGCGGCGGCGTGCCGCTCCCGACCGCCAAGGCCGCCGTCACGCTCGGCCCGGGCTCCGGCGGCGACGACACCGACCGCGTCCAGCAGGCCATCGACCGGGTCGCCGCGCTGCCGCAGGGCTCCGACGGCCTGCGCGGCGCCGTCCAGCTGGGCGCCGGCACCTACCGCCTCGCCAAGCCGCTGCGGATCGGGGCCTCCGGGGTCGTCCTGCGCGGGGCGGGCAGTGGCCCGGGCGGGACCCGGCTGGTCGCCACCGGGGCGCCGCACGTGCTGGTCGAGCTGGCCGGCGAGGGCGCGCCGCGCCGCAGCGGCGAGCAGCACGCCGTCACCGACGCCTACGTGCCGGTCGGCGCCACCACGCTCACCCTCGCCTCCACTGCCGGGCTGGAGCCCGGGCGGACCGTCATCGTGCAGCGCCCGCAGGAGGACTCCTGGATCCGGGCGATCGGCATGGACCGGATCCCGGCCCGGGACAGCGGGACCACCAAGCCCTGGACCCCCAACGACGGACTCCGGTTCCAGCGCACCGTCACGGCGGTGGACGGCAACCGGATCACCCTGGACGTCCCTCTCACCAACGCGCTGGAGAAGGAGTTCACCCACGCCACGGTCTGGGCCTACGACTTCCCCGGCCGGATCTCCCAGGTCGGCGTGGAGGGCATCAGTGCCGACGGCTCGGGGGTGGTCTCCGCCCCGGGCTACGACTCGGACGGGTACGTCAGGAGCGGCTTCGCCCACTTCGCGGCCGTCCAGGACGGCTGGCTGCGCGACATCGTGGCGGACGGCTTCGGCTCGGGCATGGGCTCGATCGGCAGCACCGCCTCCCGGATCACCGTCACCGACACCGCCGCCATCGGCATGGAGAAGGCGATCCCGCAACGCTCCCCGCTGGCCCAGCCGGGGGCGTACACCGTCGACGGGCAGCAGAACCTGATCGTCAACTGCACGGTGAGCGGCAGCAATCTGCACGCCTGGATGACCGGGCCCCGGGTGCCCGGGCCCAACGTCTTCTCCCACTGCACCTCCGACAACACCGGCCGCTACCGTCTGGACGCCGGCCCGCACCAGCGGTGGGCCGCCGGCACGCTCTACGACGCCATCACCATGCGGCACTCCCGGGGGCCCGCCGACGACCTGGCGCTGACCGACCGGGGCAACATGGGCACCGGGCAGGGCTGGGCCGGCGCCAACCAGGTGCTGTGGAACGCGGACGTGGGCTACTACGCCGTGGAGCGCCCGCCCACCGCCCACAACTGGGCCTTCGGCACCCGGGGCACCCCGGTCGAGGGGCGGCAGAGCGGTGTCCTGGTCTCCACCGGCACCGCGATGACGCCGGCCAGCCTGTACGCGCAGCAGCTGGCCGAACGCGGCGGGCAGGCACCGCCGCCACCGACCGCGACGCCCGCACCGGTGCCCGCTCCCGCCGCGCCCACGCCGTCGGCCTCCGCTTCCGCCACGGCGACCGGTGCCCCGACCGCGGCGTCCGCCGGCACCCGGAGCAGTGCCCCGAGCCCGGCCGCGACCCCGGCCGCGGCACGCCGGCCCGAGACCCGGGACGGTCTCGCCTCCACCGGTGCCGAGCTGGGCGCCGAGCTCTCGATGGCGGCCGGGGCCCTGCTGGTGGGCAGCGCCGCCATCGGTCTCACCCGCGAGCGGCGCCGGGCCCGGCACGCCCGGTAGCGGGTGCGGCGGGCCCGGGGGCCGGGTGCGGCTCAGCCGCCGTGGCGGCCCCGGCGGCGGCGCTCCTTGGTCAGGCCGATCGCGGCGCCGCCGACCAGCAACGCGCCGACCGCCATGGACAGTTCGGCGCCCAGCTCGGCACCGGTGGAGGCGAGGCTCTCCTCCGGCTTCCGGGCCGCCGGGCTGCTCGCGGGGGCGCTCGCCGGCGGCGTGGACGGTGCGGAGCCGCTCGCCGACGGCCGGGCGGCGGACCCGGTGGCGCTCGGGCTCGGTGGGCCGGCGGTCGGCGCCGGGGCGGCGGTCCTGGTCGGTTCGGTGACCGGGGCCGGGGCGGATCCGCCGCGTTCGGCGAGCTGCTGCTCGTACAGGCTGGCCGGCGTCATCGCGGTGCCGGTGGAGACCAGTTCGCCGTCGTGCCGCGCCGGGTCCGGGGTGCCCCGGGTGCCGAAGGCCCAGTTGTGGGCGCCGGGCGGGCTCTGTACGGCGATCCGCTCGACGGTGCAGTTCCAGGCCGTGCTGTTGGCGTCCGACCAGCCGTGGCCACTCCCGCGGCTGCCGTTGTTCACCAGGTCCAGCGACCCCTGGATGGTCAGGTTGTCGTAGAGCGTCCCGCTGCCCCAGCGCTGGTGGCCGCCGGAGTCGTAGGTGTCGCCGGTGGTGGTGGCGGTGCAGCGGGAGAAGACGTTCGGGCCCGACTGCCGGGCCTCGGTGACGAAGGCGTGGATCTTGGCGGCGGTCAACGTGCAGTCCTGGACCAGGTTCTGCTGACCCTGGAGGGTGTAGCCGTCGGACCTGGCGGAGGTCGCGGTGTTGGTCACCATGTCCAGCGCGCCGGTGTGCAGCACCGAGATCCGGCGGCTCTCCGGCCCGAGGCCGGTGACCCCGTCCTGGCCGAAGTGGTGGGTGAAGACATTGCTCACCCAGCCGTCCTGCACGGCACCGAAGTGCGAGAAGCTGGCGTGGTAGAAGGTGCTCGGGTAGCTCGGGTCCTCGGTCATCGCCCGGCCGTCGGCGCCCAGGTCCTCGATCCCCACCCGGCTGATCCGCGGGTAGCCGTACCGGTAGACCAGGGATGGTGTGTACTGCTTCTCCAGCGCGGTGGTGAGCGGCGCGTCGAGGGTGATCCGGTTGCCGGAGAGGGCCGTGATCCGGCGCTCCGAGCGCAGGCTCCAGCCCGGCGTCCAGGTGCCGTTCATCCCCACCGCGTCGATCCAGGCCTGGGTGGTCGGGCGCTCCACCACCACCTCGGTGCCCACCGCCAGGCCTTCGGTGCTGCTCAGGTTCAGCACGGTGGCGCCCACCGGCACGTAGTCGTCGGTCACTTTCGACTGCGGGCCCTGGACGGTGTAGCCGGACTTCCCGCCGAGGTTCACCAGCGTGCGCGCCCTCGCCCCGGTCGCCACCAGGGTGGTGCCGGAGGCGTCGGAACCCGCGCCGCGCAGCACCACGCCGTCGGCCGCGATGGTCAGCGCGCCCGCCAGGTGGTACTGGCCGGCCGTGAGCTGGACCGCGCCGCGGAACCCCTGCGCGACGGGCGCCAGCGCGGACACCCTGTCGATCGCGGCC
This sequence comes from Kitasatospora sp. NPDC049258, assembly GCF_040678895.1. Classification (NCBI taxonomy): domain Bacteria; kingdom Bacillati; phylum Actinomycetota; class Actinomycetes; order Kitasatosporales; family Streptomycetaceae; genus Kitasatospora; species Kitasatospora sp. NPDC049258. Next base: position 51,743 of record NZ_JBFAQT010000033.1, on the reverse strand, counting down.
TGGATCGCCCCGGTGTCGTCCCCGCCGCCGGGGGCGGGGACGGTGACCCTGGTCGCCACCTTCGGGATCGCCACCCCGCCGCCCGCGTAGCCGGCGTGGGAGTAGTCCGGCACCTGGTTGCCCCGGTCGTCGTGCCCGTACACCAGGCGGCCGTTGCTGAACCCCAGCCACTGCACCGGGCCCGCCGGCCCGGCGGCCGAGGCGAAGGTCGCCGGGACGACGGTGAGCCCCGCCAGGGCCGGCACGGCGACCCCCGCCCGCAGGACGGCCCGCCACCTGCTCCTGAGAGTGCTCATCAAGTCCTTCTCCACGAAAGCGACATACCCGGACGCCCAGGGGAACGGGCCCCGGGTCGGGGGCGGTTCAGGGTCTGGTCCGCTGCCGGCTCACTTGATCAGCTCCAGGTAGATCTGGTCGGCGATGGCACCGCCCCCGGCCGGGCCGGGCCGGTCGGTCTCCGGGGCGGTCACGGGCGGCGGCGCGTCGGGGACCTCCGGCAGGTGCGGCGAGACCGGCGGGGAGTCGGTGCCGAGCATCTCGATCCGGACGCTGCGCCGGTGCGCCGGCTCGGTCGCCCCGGGCATCGCCCGGCCACCGGAATCGACGGTCACCTTGAGGTACTGCGCGCCGAGTTGCCCGCCGGGGCGGGGCCGCCCGGTGAGCGGGTCGGTCGGCGCCAGGCCGGCGCCGTCGGGGTTGAGTTCCGTGCGCAGCTCCCGCATCAGGGCGGTACGGACGGCGACGGCCCGGTCCAGGCCGGTCTGCCGGGCGTGGGTGAGCGAGTTGCCGTACCCCGTCACCCGGATCTCGGGCATCCCCCCACCGGCGGCCACCCGCGCGCGGGCGGTCCGGGCGTAGGCCCGGGCGAACTCGCGCAGCTCCTCCCGGGCCGGCGGGGACAGCTCGGGCCGGCCCGACTCGAAGGCGACGACCGTCCGGAGGGGCTCCTGCGGACCCTGCGCGGGCGCGGGCGCCGCCTCGGGCGCCGCCTCGGGCACGTGCGCGACCTCGGGCTCGGGCTCGGGTACGCGCTCGGGCTCGGGTACGCGCTCGGGCTCGGCCGGGGCGTCCGGGAGCAGGCCCAGATCCTCGTGGCGACCCGCGTCGTCGAAGCGCAGCAGCCGCACACCGCCACCGGGCTCCGCCAGCAGCAGGTCCACCGGCGTCATCATCATCTCCGCGGTGTCCCGCACCACCCGCTCCGGCAGGGCCCCGAGCGCACCGTCCTGCGCCTTCAGCACCAGCCGGAAGGACCCCATCGTTAGCGCCGACAGCTGCGGCATCAGTGCCCCGATCAGCCCGTCCGCGTCCAACGGCCGGTCGCTGCCGCCCGCGAGCTCCCGCACCTCCAGCGCCACCTCCGAGCGCCCGTCCTCCGGCGCCGGGTACACCACCGAGTCCCAGTCGACGGCCTCGCCGCCCCGGCCGGGAAGCGGCGCGGCCGTGGGGGCCTCCTCGGCCAGGTACCCCATCAGGTGCTGAACCTCCGCCAGCGCCTGCTCCACGGGCTCCGGCTCCGCGGGCTTCAGGTGGGACCGGAGGTTCTCCTCGGAGAGGGGCAGGCCGTCCGCCAGTGTCCCGCCGACCGCGTCGGCGACGAGCCGGAGGTGGTCCGCCGTCACTCCGAGGTCCCCGAGGCCGAGCAGCGCATGGGTCCAGGATGCGACCGCCGTCCTGGTGGGCACGCCCGGGAACTGCGCGGCGGCCAGCTCGGCCATGGTCCGGACGGTGTCGAGCAGCCGGACGCCGTGCTCGTCGAGCGAGGGCACCCGGTCGCCGTAGATCGACCGCCCCAACCGCACCAGTTCGAGCACCCGGTGGTGGTGGACGGCCGCGTCGCCGGGTGCTGCCCCGGCGCTCAGGCCGAGGGCGGCGCCGACCTCGGCGATCAGGCCCGGGTCGGTGGGCCCGGCGGGGGTGTTGAAGAGGTCCGCCCCGGAGCCGGCCGCGAGCCGCTCGAACCGCGCCATCCCCTCGACCAGATGGTCGGCGATCTCGTGCACGCTGAAGCCGCCGAGGAAGAGCGAGTAGGAGTTGGTCAGCACCGCGGGCGTGAAGCCCTGCTCCAGCAGGAACTTCTGCATCAGCAGGTGGACGTTGACCCGGCTGTTCCCGTCGGTGAACGGCTGCATGATCTGCAGCGCGCGGGTCACCCGGGCGACCGCCAGCAGCCGCCCGCGCTCGTCCCGGGCCGCCCCGACCTCGTGGTAGTAGCGGTCCAGGACCGTCCGGACGTGCTCGCGCGCCTCCCCCGCCTGGTAGTTGATCGAGATCATGCCCTCGCCGCTCTGCCCGCGCGAGAACATCACCAGCGGTGCCACACCACCGGTCTGCTCCCGACCCTCGCGGGTGATGTCGAGCAGCAGCCGGCGCCCGCCGACCAGGTCCTCGGCCAGGTCGTGTGCGACCTGGGTCCGGCCGGTGCCGCGCATCGTGGTGTTCAGCCCGTCGGTGCTGCCGGACCACCGGGTGGCGACGTTCGCACCCTGCCCGGCGACCAGGTGACGGGTCGCCAGCTCGTGCAGGTGCTCGTAGGAGTCGGCATCGATCCGCGACCAGTCCCGGCCGCCCGGCCCACCGTCCAGCACCTCGCGGTAGAGCTCGGTCATGCTCTGCCGGTAGCCGGGGTACTTGGTCGTGTCCAGGTGCTCGGCCGCGTCCGAGGGGCTGTGCGCGAGCGCCGCCTCGTGGACGTTGGGGTCGATGAACAGCCGCCACCAGGAGCTCTCCGGCAGCGAGTCCGACAACCGGGGGGTCCGCCCGGTACCGCCGGACGAGCCCTCGCCGGACGGCCCCGCGCCGGATGAGCCCGCACCGGATGAGCCCGCACCGAACGGACCGCCACCGGCCGATGGGCCGGGCGGGTCCGGGTCCTTGCCGCCCCAGCGGACCGGTTCGGTCGGTGGCAGCGCGCCCCGCTTCTCGGAGACCGGGAAGCCGGCGCCGCCGAGCGGGCCGTCCGGGCCTTCCAGGCCCTTGAGCCCGGCCAGCAGGTCGTGACCGAGCGGGATCGTCGCCCCACCCGCACCCGCACCCGCACCCGGCATCAGCGTGAAGGTGGCGGGCCGCCAGCCGGCGGCCACCGGCCGCCCGTCGGCGTCGTGCAGGAAGTGCCCGGCCAGCACCGCACCGTCCGGTGTGGTGTAGACCGGACCGTCGGCGCTCACCAGGTGCAGGCCGGGGGCGAGGGCGTGGATCACCTCGGCGGCCGACGGGCCGCCGTTGAAGCCGGTGTTGACGTCGCAGCCGACGAAGACCAGCAGGTGGCCGTCGGGCAGGTTCTTCGGGGCGATCACCTCCTGGTGGAAGCGGTCCGGCGGCAGCGAGCGGTTGCCCACCAGGAAGTTCCCGGGGTTGGCCGGGTCACCGTGGACGTGCAGCACCGTCCCGTTGCCGATCTCGGGGAAGTTGTACGCGGCCTGGAGCTGCTGGTACCCGTCGTCCCGGAAGTGCTCGTACCCGGGGCTGCCCTGGAGCCCCTTCGCCGGGATGTGGAAGCCGGACGGCGTGCTCAGGCCGTGGGTGTGCAGCGCCGGCGAGGGGAAGTGGTCGAGCGCGTACTCCGGTGCGACCGCGAGCTTCAGCGCCCGGTTCACCTCGAAGGACATCCGGGTGGTGCCACCGCCGTACCGGAGCGGGCCGCGTTCGTCGTGCGCCTCGAACTCGATCGTGACCACCGCGTCCGCGTGGACGGTCGGCCAGTGCACGTCCCGGCTGCGCGAGACGGTGCTGAGCTGGTCCTTGTGGCTCGCCGAGGCCGACTCGCCGATCCGCTGGCCGAGGCCGCCGCTGAGCGCGGCGCCGGGGTGCTGGGCCTCGTGCGCGTTCGGTGGGAGGTCCGGATCCAGGCTGCCCGAGGTGGTGCTGACACCGGTCGATGTGTTCAGGCCCCGGCTGGTGCCCGAGGAGCGGCCGTCGCCGGTGGCGCGGAACCGGAAGGTGTCGCTCTCCAGCTCGCCCTTGAGGAAGCCGCCCAGCCGGTGGTTGAACGGCTCCACCTTGATCCGCAGCCGGCCCACGGTGTCGGTCAGCAGCCCGCCCTCGCGGACCAGGGCGGGCGAGAGCAGGCCGTCGGTGCCGACCAGCAGGTCCAGCTCGCCGGTCATGCCGGCGTGCGAGAGCAGGTAGCCGACCGCGTCCCGGCCGAGCGTGCCGTGGCTGGCCATCCGCGCGGTGGCGGCGTTGCCGGAGCCGTTCAGCGGCGGGGTGGACCCGCTCAGCCGCTCCAGCACCTCGTCGGCCAGGATCCGGAGCTTCTCGTGGTGGAAGCCGAGGTTGACCACCTGGCGGTCCATCACCTGCTGCGGGGTGACCGGCAGCGGGGCGCCGCCGAGGTGGGCGGCGGTGCTGCCGTACGGCACCTCCCGGACCGCCACCTGGTCGGGGGCGGGCCGGTAGGGCTCCAGATCGCGCTGCCGGACGGCCTTCGGGACCAGCACCACCTCGGTCAGGGTGACCGAGGTGCCGCCGTGGGTGAACCCGGCGTCCTGCTGGTGGCCCAGCGCCCGGGCGCCCTTGTCGGGCAGGGTGAGCAGCAGCGAGTTGGCCACCCGGGACGGGTTGGTGGTGCGCACCACGCTCACGTCGATCCGCAGGTCGCCCGCGTAGCGGTCGGCCGGGCCGGAGACCGAGAAGGAGTTCCGGCTGACCTCCCCCGTGCCCACCGAGCGGTCCCGGCCGGTGTCGCGCCCGACCGAGACACCCACCCCGGTGGAGACCCCGTTCAGCCGGCCGTCGCCGGTGCCCGGGGGCAGGCCCACGGAGGTGGGCGCGCTCGCCGACCAGCCGGTGCTGCGGCTCTGCGAGGCGGAGTCGTCGGCGCGGTGCTGGCGCACGGTGTAGCTGGTGGCGGTGGTGTCCCCGGTCGCGTCCAGGTGGAAGTAGCCGAGGTTGTCCGGATCGCGGTGGGCGCGCAGCACCAGGGAGACCCGCTCGTGGTGCAGCACCCCCGCCTTGGTGGAGTGCAGGACCAGGCCCGGGCCGAGCATCGCGTCGAGCAACCCTTCGGCCGACTTGACGTCGAGGATGCTGGTCAGGGTCTGCTTCACCGGGCGGGCCGCCGCCCCCGGCGCCTCCACCACCCAGTGGTCCTCCAGCGCGCCCGGGGCGTGCTCGGCGAGCAGCTGCTGCACCTTGGCCACGATCGGGTTGCCGTGCCCGGTGACGTCCAGCGGCCGGGGGGTGCCGTCCGGCTTGACCACCAGGCGTTCGGTGACCGACCCGGGCGGGAACAGCGGGTCGACCGTCACCCGGCGCCCGGCCGCGCCGGCGGCGGCGTCCTTCGGGGTCGCCGGGACGGTCGGCAGCACCAGGTCGGACGGGCGCTGGATCCGCGGCGCCGGGGCGGCCGTGCCGGGCGGCGGCGGGGGCGCGGTGGGGCCGACCGGGTGGTCGGTGCGGATCAGCGTGGGGGCGCCGCCGGGGGCCTCGTTCACCGCGCCCGCGAGGTCCGGATCGTGCGGGTCGGACCCGGCCCCGACCGGCCGGAGGTAGTACATGCCCTCGCCGATCTCCAGCAGCGCGGACGCGACCCGGGGCCGGTCCGAGCCGAACACGTTCTTCTCCTGGTTGATCACGGTGACCCGGTAGAGCATGTCCGCCGCGTGCTCACCGAAGGCCTGCTTGCCGACGGTCAGCCGGCCGGCGGTCGGGCTCAGCGACGCGCCGACCCCGGAGCCGAGCCCGCCCCCGCGCGCGTGGTCGAAGCCGGGGGTCACCGTCTGGGTGCCGCCGCCGGCCTCGCCGGCCCGGGTGCCGAAGCCGAACGCCGCCTTCAGCGAGCCGCTCAGGCCGGAGCCCCGGCTGCCGGAGACGCTCAGCGAGCCCTCGGTGTTGTCGATCCTGGTGGTGGTGATCCCCCGGCCGCTCGGCCGGCTGTCCAGCGGGAAGCCCTCGATCCGCACCAGGACGTTGCGGTCCTTCACGAACCCCTGCCGGACGAAGGCCGCGGTGACCTCCGAGGAGCCCCGCACATGGGCGCCCATCAGGAGGTCCGGGTCGGTCGCCGTCCAGGAGACGTTGCCCGCCGCCTCGCGGCCGACGCCCACCTGCCGGAGCAGGTCGCGGAGCTTGGTCTCGACGTGCCGGGTGCCGGGGGTGCCCAACACGATGTCACGGGCGTCCAGCGGCTGATGACGATCCCTCAGAGCCAGGTCGATCCGCGGCAGTTGGACGGCCCACCGGCGGTCGTGGCGCCGGTGCACCGACTCCACCCCGTACCGGTGCTCGCGCAGTCCGCCGGGGATCGGTCCGGCGTGCCGGGCGTCCAGGGTCAGCGCCTCGGGCACCACGAAGCGCACCCGGTACGGCGCCGCGGGGTGGCCGCGCAGCTCCTGCGACATGCTCGCCACGTGCCCCTCCGGGGCGTTGCGCAGGACGTCCGGCCCGGGTGGGCCGCCGGGGGCGCCGGGGCCGCGGAGCAGCCGGCCCAGGCCGGTCAGCGCCGTCCTCGGCAGGTCCGCGAACGAGCTCCTGGTCGGCTCGTGCCGCACCGAGACCCGCACCAGGTAGGTCACGTCGTAGTCGTAGGTGCGCACCGGGCCCTCGTAGAGCGAGCCGTGCAGCTGGAAGGTGGAGGCGCCGATGCTGGTGCCGGCCGACTTCGAGGTGCTCGCGGAGGCTCCCAGGGACGGCCCGAAGGTGCGCAGCCGGTCGCCGGTCCGCTCGCCGATGCCGACGCCGGCCGAGAGCGAGCCGCTCGCGCTGAGCGAGGCGGAGACCGAGTCGCCCGCGCCGACCCCCGCGAAGCCGGCCGGCATCAGGTCGACCTTCCCTCCGGCCCGGCGGCCGCGGCCGTCCAGGGCCGGGGTCTTCCGGACGGTCACCTCGACCGTGATCACCTCGGTGCCGCCGCGCACCGGGCGGGTGTACTGCTCCTTGACGCCGCCCGGCCGGAACAGCGAGTCACCCTGCGCCAGCAGCGACTCCCGGCTGAACTTCGCCTTCAACTGCTGTTCCAGGTGGAGCTGTTCAAGCGGGCTGCGGTCGACCCTCCAGGGCCGGGCGAACTCGACCTTCGCCAGCGTGGACGTGATCTCCGGGATGACGTGCTCGGCACCCGAGAGGTACTCGATCGCGCCGGGCCCCAGCCCCTGGCCGGTGGCCAGCACGGCCGGCGGGTGCTTGTCGACCTGTTCGGCGTCCTCCAACTCCTGGCGCCGCGCCGGATCCTGCGGCCGCGGGTCGAGGTCCTTGGGCACCAGCACGTCGGCCCAGGCCTGGCTGCCCAGCTCGCCGGCCGCCTCCCGCTCCAGCAGGTGCTCGAACCGCTCGGCCTCGCCGACCGGCACCCGGACGAACATCGCGTGGTCCGCGCCGCCCACCTGCTGCCGGTGGCCGAGCCCGGCCAGGTCGCCGGTGGCGTCCACGGTGGTGCGCACGGTGAGCCGGTACAGCACGCTCTCGGCGGTCGATCCGACGGTGCGGATGTCGCCGCCGCCGAGGTTCCGGCTGCCGCTGCGGGTGCCGGAGAGCTTGGCGCCCAGGCTGAACCCGGCCCCGAGCGAGTGGCTGAAGCCCATCGGGGCCGCCGGGTCGCCGATCGTGTAGCCGAGGTTGCCGCCGAGCGGGGAGAGCCCGAGCCCGCCGGAGTTGGAGACCGCGTTGGCGGTCCTGACGTACCGCGAGTGCTGTTCCTTCAGCGGCACCGCGCCCTCGGTGACCCGCTGGGCGCCGAGCAGCCTGGACCGCACGGTCAGGTGCACCGCGTCCTTGCCGTCCGCGGTCCGGTAGCCGGGCGAGCCGGCGCCGGTGCTGGTCAGGTCGCCGTAGTTGTGCAGCAGGTTGGCCTCGCCCAGCCAGTGCTGGACGCCCTCGTGCAGCTCCGAGCCGACCGGGGCCAGCCCGCGCGGCAGATTGCGCAGCACCTGCTCGCGCAGGTCGCGCAGCCCCGAGATCGACTCCGGCAGGTTCAGCACCTGGCCGAGCACCTCGCCGGTGCGCTCGATCTGCTGGGGGCTGGCGGTGGCCAGCCGGGTCGGCCCGAGGCCGAACACCGGGCCGGTCGAGCCCTGCGGGGCGACCGGCAGGGCCGGGCCCGCGTCGGTGCTCCGGGGCGGTGCCAGCTCGCTCGGGAACCCGATCCTGGCGGGTGCCGGCACCGGCGCGCCGGCCCGCGCCGCGGCGTCCTGCGGCCCCTTGACCTCGACCCGGAGCGCGGCGTCGGGGAAGTCGAAGTGCGTCTCCCGACCGCCCAGCCCCAGCTGGTACTTGGCCCCCGAGGAGGCGCCGGAGCCGTCCGAGAAGCCCTTGGCGCTGTCCCCCGACACCGAGGCGGACACCGAGGCGGAGAAGAGCTTGAACGGGAGCTCCCCGAAGGCGACCGAGGTGGAGAGGGCCGCGGTGACCGTGCGGCTGTTCTCACCGCTGCGGCTGCCCGAAGCACCGGCCTCGTGGTCACCGGAGTCGGCGTAGCCGTGCTTCTGGCCGAACAGCGCCTGGTGCGAGGGGGGTGCGCCGGCCTGCCGCCGCTGCGCCTCCCACGCGGGTACGTTGCGGGCCAGGTCGGTCCGGCCGAGGTCGAGCCGGACGGTCACCTCGTGCCGGCCCGCGCCGGGCACCTCGACGGCGAGCGGCAACCCCTCCTCCAGCATCCGCTGGGCCGCGTCGCGGCTGCCGATCTGCTCGAGCTTGGTCCGGAAGGCCTGCTCGACGGCGTCCGCGACGGGCCGGCCGGTGCCCGCCGGCAGGGCGCGCCGGACCAGCGCGGCCACCGCGCCGTCGTTGCCGAACCAGGCGTCGCCCAGGCTCAGCACCCGGCCGCGGTAGCCGAGCGGGTACTGCGGGCGGCCGCCGACCTGCTCGCCGAAGCCCGGCGGCAGCTCCCGGAGGGCGTCGGCCGCCAGCCGGGCGTGCTCGGCCGCGGAGCCGCGCAGCCGCCACTCGGCCACGCTGCGGGCCGCGTCCCGGACCGGCGACTCGACCTGCCGGCGGGCCTCCTCCGCGGCCTCGGCGCCGCGGGCGTCGGCGGTGGCCAGCAGTTCCCGGTGCTCGCTCACCAGGTCCGCCCAGCCGAGCCGTTCCAGCCGGTCGTGGTCGTAGACGGCTTCGACGTGCCGACGGAAGGCGTCCTCGCGGGCCGCGTCGGCGGCCCGGGCGGCGGCGTCGGCGGCGACCGCGAGGGCCTGCTCGACGGCCTCGCGGTGCTCCGCCTCCAGCTGCTCGCGGAGTTCGGGCGCGGTGTCGGCGGCCACCGCCGGGGCGGGCACCCGGGCGCGCGCGTCGTCCAGCACCTGCCGGCGGGCGCGGTCGGCGGCGCCGCTCACGGCCTGCTCGGCTGCCGCGCCGAGGCCGGTGATCCGGTCGGCGATCGCGTGCGGCGGCGCCGGCAGCGCGGCCGGGTCCGCGGTCTCGGCGTGGATCGCCCGGTAGGCGCGGATCCGGGCGGCGGCGACCGCGTCCCGGTGCGCGGCGTCGTGCAGCCTGGTGCGTTCGGCGGTGCGGGCCGCGCCGCTCAGGGCGCCGAGGTCGGCGCTGTCGGCCACCGCGTTCTTGGCCCGCGCGACCTCGGTGGCCTCGTCGAAGGCCTGCCCGGGGCCGGTGCGCTCCTCGTGCCGCCGGGCGATCCGCTCCAGCCGGTCGAGCCGGTCGAGCGCCCGCCGATCGCCGGTGAGGGCCCGCGCGACCAGGTCGGTGACCTTGCCCTGCCGGTCCTGGCGCAGCTCGGGGCCGAGCGCCTCGGTGGCGGCCCGCAGCCGGGCGGCCAACGCCCGGTTCTCGGCGCGCTGCTCCACCTCGGGGTGGCGCACGGCGTCGGCGCCGGCCTGGGTGAGCCGGGCCTGCTCGGTCTCGGTGAGCGGCCGGCTCCACGGGTCGGCGGCGTCCACCGGGTGCGGTGAGCGGTGCTGCGTCGGGACGGGCGGCGGGGCCGCGACCGCCCCGGTCAGCGGCCGGGTCGGCACGAAGTGGTTGTCGCCGACCCGGGCCAGCAGGAACGGCGTACCGTCCGGGCGGCCCGTCAGCCCGCCACCGGTCAGCGTCCCGACCCCCTCCACCACACCGTTGGCGCCGACCACGCCGAGGTCGAGCCGGAACACGTCGGCGGCCAGGTGCGGGGCGAGCGCACCGAGGGTCGGGGACCAGCGGGTGGGGTCGCGCAGCTCGGCGACCAGCTGCTCCGCGGTGCGGCCGGGCTCGAGGTACTCGCGGTACCGGGAGCCGGGCAGGCTCAGCTCGGCGGCCAGGTGGTCGGCCATCGCCGTGCGGACGGCGTCGTCGGTGACGGCCGGCAGGTGCCGGGCCAGCTGCCGGTCCACCGTCAGGCGCAGCGAGGAGAAGAACGAGTCGGGCCGGGCGGCGTTGCCGAGTTCGGTGGCGACCACCTCCTGGCGGTACCGGGCCAGCGCCGGACCCTGGGCGGAGCTCAGGCCGTACGGCAGCGGGACCTCGGTGCCGGGGGCGGGCCCGCCGGGCTTCGGCTCGGCGCCGAGCAGCGCCCAGGCCTCCTTCAGCCGCGCGGTGCCGAGGCTGCGGGGGCGGCCGTCCTCCAGCACCACCCAGTCGCCGTCCGCGATCACCTCGGGCCGGCCGTCCGCTCCGATGCCGATCCGCCCGGAGATCACGTCGCCGTCCGCGGTGACGATCGCCTCGCCGGTCGGGCCGAGGGTGGGCCGGCCGGTGGCCCGGTGGGCGGCCTCGACCACCGACTCCCCGCCGGGGCCGGGCGCGGCCGCGTAGCAGGTGACGAAGGCCTGGCCCTGCTCGGACGAGAGGTGCTCCAGCAGGTGGTCCACGGGGTGCAGCGCGCCGTCGAACTCGACCCCGCCCGGGGCGCCGTGGCCGACCAGCAGCTGCCAGCCGCTCGCTCCCGGCACCGCGTGCGCCGCGGTCCCGGTCAGCTTCGAGGCATCGGCCTGGGGGAACCACAGCCCGTGCTCCAGCGGGAGCACGGGGCTGTCCCCGCGCGGGCCGGGGCCCTGCGGCGGGGTCGGGTGCGGCGGGGTGGTGGAGCCGCCGTCGACGGGTGCGAAGTCGACGATCAGGTCGTGCTCCAGCCGGACCTCCAGCTCCACCCCGGCGAACCGGCCCCGCAGCACGGTCACGTTCGGGTCGGACGGATCCACCGTGCTGGACAGCGGCCTGCGCTTCACCGCGACGGCGGCGAACTTGGCCGCCTCCGCGGACCAGGTCCGCGGGTACTTCTGCGGGGTCCACCCGCTGCGCGGTGCGCCGTCCTGGAGCTCCTCGGCGAACCGGCGCCGGTCGGGGGTGGGCGCCCGCCTCGGGCCGCCCGCGTCGGACTCCCCGATCGCCGGGCTCCGGTGCTGCGGGACGTGCGCCCCGGGCGGCCGCTTCGACAACCGGGCGTCGAGGTCCTGCCCGGGCTCCGGCCGGTAGTCGACTATGAGGCCGTCCGCCAGATCCACCTCCAGCCGGACGCCTCCGAACTCACCACGGACGAACGATAGTTGCGGCGCTTTTGGATCGGACGGGTCGGCCGGTTCGGACGGTTCGGCCTCGCCGAACCTCGAGACCATCAGTGCCGCGAACCTCGCCTCCTCGGCGGTCCACTCCTTGGGGAACTCCGCACTGCCCCGGGGCGCGTCCTCGGCGAACGCCGACGTCAGCTCCCCCGCGTTGTAGTCCATCATGGTGATCATCGGCATCGACGGGTCGTCGGCCGGCAGCGGCCCCGGCTCGCGGAGGTCCGTGGGCAGGCCGAGCACGTCGCCGGCGCTCAGCGCGGCGTCCACCGCGCGCCGCCAGTCCGCCGGGTCCTGGTCGGCCGGCTGCTCCCAGGCGTCCGTCGAGGCCTTCGCCTCCGGTACGTCGAGCAGGGCGCGCAGGCCGGCCGGGTCGGTGCCCAGCATGGTCGGGACGGCGTCCTGCAACGCCTGGTGGGAGATCTCGTCGATGGCCAGCGTCGCGTGGGCGGCGCCCGGCCCGTCGGTGAACTCCAACTCGACCTTCAGCAGCGGCTCGCCCTCCGGTAGCGGCCGGTTGTAGCCGTCGGCCTGACCGGTCAGCGTCTTCTGCACCAGATCGACGTACCACTGCGGCCGGTCGGGCGACCGCTCCAGGTGCACCTTGAGGTTCAGCACCGTCCCGCGCTGGCCGTTGTCGAGCAGGACGTGCCGCAGATCGGCCGTCCCGCCGTTGCCCAAGCGGACCTGGACGGCGGAGGTCCGCGCCACCGGCTCGGCGTTCTTCGGCCAGCTGCGGTGCGGCTGCACCACGGTGGGCCGGTAGGCGACGTGCTGGCCGTCCCGGTACAGGCCCTCGATCCGCACCCCGTCCGACTCACCGACCCAGTGCGTGGTGCGGCCGTCGGGCAGCAGCACCGTGGAGCCGAGGCGGGTGGCCGCCGCGTGCGCGGCCTCGACGGCGTCGAGCACCTTGTCCGGCGCCCAGTGCTGGGGGAACATCATGTGCTCGTGCCAGTTCTCCCGGGCCCGCCAGCGGGAGGGGAACTCGGCGAGCGGGCTCCCCGGCTCGACCTTCGGGTCCAGGAACCAGGGGGTCGCCAGGTAGGTGCCGTTGCTCGAGGCCGGGCCCTTCGGCTCGAACTGCAGCCCGTGCCGCTCGCTCGCGGCCTCCTTCGGCTCGTGGTGCGCGCCGGTCAGGGTCTGCCGGTCGCCGTAGCGGGCCACGTCCTCCACCCGCAGCCCGAACGCCGACACCGGGAGCGGCACCGGCGCGTAGGCGGGGGTGGTCAGACCGCTCTGGTCGTCGGACGGCCGGAAGGAGACGAACTCGCCGTGCCGCAGTTCCCCTTCGATCCGGACCCCGGCGTACTCGCCGACCCAGTGGTAGGACTCCGCGAGCGCGCGGGGGTCCGGGCGGGTCACCGTGCCCGCGCGCTTCGCGGCCAGGTAGGCCTGCTCCGCGGCGTAGACGGCGTCGTCGGCCGACCAGTGGTCGGGGAACATCACCTGCTCCCGCGGCCGGACGGGTCCGGGCTTCGCCGGCATCGCCAGGTCCCCGGCCAGCGGGTGCCGGCCGTCGCGCTGCGGCGACGGCTGCCCCGGCTGGGGGTAGTGCGCCCGGTAGGTGCCGTTGGGGTGGGTCTCGCCGACCCGGGTCGGCCGGACCCGGTCCGACATCCCGGACGGCGGCAGGTACCCGCCGACACCCGAGTCGCCGTGCAGCACCGCCTGCCGGGTGTCGAGCGAGAAGCGCGCCCGGGCGGGCGTCCGGACATCCGGGCCCTGCGGGGCCGGGCCGCCGGCCGCGGCCTCCATCCAGCGGCCGAACTGGCGCAGGTCACGCGGCGAGACGGTCAACTGGTCGAGGTAGCGGGCGTTCTCGGGCTGGTGGTCCAGGTCGACGACCACCCGTGACCTGCTGTCGACCCAGCCCGATCCGATCAGCTCCAGGTCACCGTAGACCGGCAGGGTCATCGGCATGTCGCTCGACCGGTACTCGTCGTACAGGCCGAGCAGGTGGCCGGTCTCGTGCGCCAGCGTCTTGGCGGTGCTGTGGAGACCCCAGTTGCCCCAGTCCTCCCGGCCGAGGTCGGCGTGCACGGTCACGGTGCGGTGGGCCGCCGCCGGGTCGTCGACGAACTCCAGCTCCAGCCTGAACCGGTCGCCGTTCGGGAGGCGGTAGCCCAGGTTGTAGTTCTCGTCGATGCCGCGCCTGGCCCGCTCGGTGAGCGCCCGGACCTCGGCCGCGGCGTCCGGGCGGCCCGCCAGCCGGGTGGTGTCCAGGTGGATCCGCACCACGGCCCGCGACTCGGCCCCGCCGTCCGCCAGCCGGTAGCGGCGCGCCTCGAAGGCGAAGGTCGGTGCCGTGCCCGAGGTGTCGTCGATCGCACGGAAGCCACCCTTCCTGACCTCGCCCCGGCCGAGCTCGGCGACGGGCTCCGACGACGGCTCCGGGAGGCGCCGCGGCAGATCCACACGCTGGTCCGCGCCGGCGGTCGAGGTGATGATCAGCGGGGACATCATCCCCTCGGCGCCGGTCGGGTGGTGCGGGCCGCCGGCCGGGGTCGGCCCCAAGGGCCCGGTGGCGGTGGCAGGGGTGGGGGTGGCAGGGGTGGGGGTGGCAGGGGTGGGGGTGGCGTTCTCCCCGGTAGCGGCCGAGCCGTTGCGGATCAGGCAGATGCGGCCGTCCTCGACGCCGACCACCAGCTTCAGGCCGTCGACCTCGCCCTCGTGCAGCATCAGGCCGCCGCCCGGGCGCTCCGGGTCCGGGTGGCTGCGGTCGGGTTGCCGCACGACCCGGTGCGCGGCATCCGTCAGGCGCTGGTCGGTCCAGCCCTCGGGGAGTCGACCTCCGGTGAAGCCGTCCTTGACCCACCACGGCGCGAGGGACTCGTCCGGGTGCGGGGCCGGGGCGACCGGGGGTTCGGGACGGGGCTGCTCGCCGGCCGAGGCGGTCGCGGTCACGGGCGCGGGCGCGGCGGTGGGCTTGGGCGCCTGCGTCGTGTCCCCGCCGCCAACGGTACGGCCCGGCCTGGGAGCCGTGATCGGCGCGTCTTCGGCCGGGGTTGCCCGCGAGTCGGTGCGCACCGGAGCCGGCTTGCCCGCCGCCTTCGGCTCCGGCTCTCCCACCAGGGTGGTCTGCGAGTCCGTCCGCACCGGTACCGGCCGCGCCGGGCCGTCGCCGAAGACCGACTCCAGATCCGCGTGGCCGAAGGCCCGGGCGAACAGGTTCGCGTACTCGTGGTCCGGCGGCCCCGCCGTTCCCCGCGAGTGGCCGAGCACCAGACCCGCCGTCACATCCGCCCCGGACGGACCCAGGCGCGGCACCGGGAAGGGCGCCGGATGGCCCATCAGGTTCGACGCGAGCGACAGCACCGTCAGGGGGTGCCAGGCCGGGAAGTACTGTCCCCGGCCCTCCCCCACCTGCTCGAACTGCCAGGAGCGGACCCAACTCGTGTACTTCTCGACCAGCCCCAGCTTGGCGTACCCGTGGTGCACCGCCCGCCCCAGCAGCCCCATCGCCAGACCGGAGCCGAAGGTCGCGGCCGTGGAGGAGAACTGGTGCGACTCCGAGAACGCCAGGTTGTAGAAGCCCTCCGAGAGGTTCCCCTGCACGCCCTCCATCAGCTGCTCGCCCACCGCGAACCCCAGGCGGAACAGCTTGTTCCCCTCCGGCATGTGCGTCGCCAGCCCCGGCAGGTGATCCGCCAGCGCCGAAACGGCGTGCTCCGACAGACCGCGTTCCTCCCGTGACAACACCGCCCGCAGGGAGGCGCTCAACGCCTCGTGCCCCAGACCGCCCTTGGTCCACCCCGCGACGAACGCCTCCCCGAACTCCCGCCCCAGCGCCGACGCCGCGCCCGCGCCCAGCTCCGCACCCAGGTGCTTCTCGAAGGCATCCGCCAGATGCCCCACGAAGTGATCCGCGACCGACCCGGCACCGCCCTTGCCGAAGCCCTCGGCCAACCACCCCTTCGTCGAGTCCATCAACTTCCCGATGTCCTTGGCGAACGCCAGCGAGGCGTCCTTGCCCGCCGCCTTCCCCCCGGCACCCGCGCCCGCCTTCGCCAGCGCCCCGACCGCACCGGCCCCCGCCTCGCCCGCCGCGTCCTTCGTCACCGCGCCCAGCGCCGCCTGGAACGCCCCGTGCAGCGCCTCCCGCTCCCCGCCCTTCATCGCCGACGCCAGCTCGTGGGCCAGCACCGACCCGCCCGACTTCCCGACCAGCGACCCCAGCAGCTTGCCCAGGCCCATCCCCAGCAGGTTCAGCGGACCGGCCACCACCCCGCCCAACGCCCCGAACAGCACCGTCTGCTTGGTCGACTCGACATCCCAGGTGTGCCGATCACCGTTGGCGAACTGGATCCCCTGGATGACCGAGTCCAGCACCAGCCCGCCCACGATCCCCGAGAAGGTGTGCAGCAGGATCGACTTCACCAGGTACTTGACCAGGGCGATCAGCACCTGGCGGGTGAACCAGTACTTCAGCGCGAGCAGTTCGAGTTCGAACCCGAACGTGAACGGCGACCACAGCACCGACAGCGAGGTCTCGAACATCAGCTGGACCAGCTGGGCGATCGCCATCCACTTGGTGTACTCGACCGAGTTGGCGACATCACCCGCGCAGTCCGCCAACGCCTGCGCCGTCCGCGCCGCGGCGCCCACGTAGTCCGACCCGCCGGACTCACCGATGAAGTCGTTCATCATCGAGGTGAACGCCTCCGCGGCCTGCCCCTCGAACTGCTGACGCGCCTTCACCGCCACCGTCGCGATCAGATCCCGCAGATGCGGCAGATCCTTCGCCAACTTCTCGTACTGGTCCCGGACCTCCCGCAGATCACCCTCTTTCACCTGCGGCCACGGCATCCCCGAAACCACCGAGAAGAAGGTGTCCACACCCGACGGCACGACGATCGACGAGTACGGCACAGAGACCTCCGGCGGGGCAGAACTGATCGGACGGACCGCGACACGCGGGTACGAGCACGACCGGCCGCCGGCAGGACGGCCCGGTCGTCACGGTGACGTCATGTCGACATCGCTCACACCCCGCCCGTAGCCGTCCGGAGGCTCACCACTCGGCCGTTCCCTGGGGGACAGCTGTCGGCAACCCTTTGGACAGGTCTACGGGCGGACGCGCGGAATCTGTTCAGTTCCTGCCCGGACGGGCGGATTTCACCGTCGCAGTACGGTCAAACACCACCCAAACCGGACAGCGCCTTGGCGATGAAGTCCGCGAGATCGGGACCGCTCCCGAACTCGTCGTCCGAGCCCTCCGGGTCGGGCCGGGGCGGCGCGGGCTGATCCGTCGGGGCCGGGGTCGGGGTCGGGGTCGGGGTCGCGGTCGCGGTCGGGGTCGGGGTCGGGGTCGGGGTCGGGGGCAGTGGACGGGTCGGCTTGGGCGGACGCACCGGATCCGGCACCGACGACGGCTGCACCGGGGGCGGCGGCAGCGGCCGGTTGGGAGCCGGTGGGCGGGGCACCGCGGGCAGGGTCGGGGCCGGGGTCGGGGTCGGGGCGCCGAACTCGCCGATCAGGGCGTCGAAGTCGGTGCCGTCGAAGGCCTCGCCGAGCGGGTCGGTGCGCGGGTTCTTCGGGACGGCCGCACCGTCCGGAGCGTCCTGGCTGAACGCGAGGTAGTGGTCGCTCATCACCTTGGCATCGCGCGTCTCCCGCTCGGGGATGTCGACCGAGATCGGGATGACACCCTTCTCCACCAGCCGCCTGTCGCCCTTGAACAGCACCACCTCGACCTCGGCGAAGCCGTCGTACCGGGCCATCGGGGTGCCGAACTTGGCGTGCGAGACCACCTGCCCCGCGTTGCCGAGCGAGATGCCCTCGCGGCCGCGGTGCGCCCCGCCGACGATCGCCTGGAAGGTGCCCTCCGTCCCCCCGAGGTCCGTCTTCACGCCGCCCTGCACCTGCCCGCTCCACATGCTCCAGTCCAACCGGGTCCTGGTGGAGGTGGTGGAGGTCGCGTTGGACGGGCTGAGCTCGACCTTGCCGTCGGTCCGGTCGTACTCCAGCTGGAGAACCTTCAGGTTGACCTCCACCCCGCCGTTCGACACCAGCAGCCGCCGCCCCGGCGAGGGTGTGGCGATCTCCTCGCCGCGGGTGGCGGAGCCGAAGTGGCTGGCCAGTTGGGCGTGGTCGGTGGCGTTGCGGGCCATGCTCTCCATCCGGTCCCAGGTGCGTTTGCCGAAGAACTCGGGGCCGCGCACCCGCAGGATGTCCTGCACACCCGAGGAGTCGCCGAGCCAGCGCATCACGTCGATGTCGCGCAGGCCCTCGCTCCAGACCCGGCCCGGCGGTGCCTTGACGGTGACCTCCACCGGCGGCTCGCTCGGAGCGCGGGCCGGGGCGGTGCGGTGGTCCGGTGCCTCGAACGGAGCGGGCGCGGCGCCCTTCGAGGGCCGGCCCTCGACGGCCTCGACGGCGGTCTCGAAGCCGATCTTCGCGGTGCCGATCGCGTGCGTCGAGGTGCCGATCCTGCGCAGGCTGCGCCAGGCGTCGCCGGCGGCGGCCCTGGCCTGCTCCACCCGGGTGCCGGGCGGGGCCGCCCGGTGCGGGTCCGGCACGATCCGGTCCCGGCCGAGGTCGACCAGCGGGCGCCGCTCCATCCGGAAGATCAGCGTCGCCTCACCGGTGTAACCGCTGCCGGGGACCTTGGCCTTGGTCGCGGCGCCGGTGGAGGTCCGCTGCGCCTGGACGTCCAGCTGGTCGTGCCCCCAGGAGCGGGTGACCTGCGCGCCGCCGGTGACGGCCGGGCCGAGCGGCAGCGGGCTGCTGGTGCCCTGGGCGGACACGGTGACGCTGTTGCCCTTGCCGGCGCCGAAGCTGGTGACGCCGTCGGAGCTGGCGAAGGACTTCTGCACCTGGGTACCGGTGTTGAACTCGGTCTGCGCGGTCTCGCCGGTGTGCTCCAGCCGGGAGACGGCGGCGGTGATCCGAACGGTGCTCCGCCCGTGCTTCACCACGATCTCGTGGCCGGCCATCATCGACTTCAACTGCGGCTGGAGCTTGTCGAGTTCGAGCGCGGTGGCGATCTTCTCCCGGATCCCCGACCAGTCACCGCCGAGCGCCCGCGAGGCCGTCCCGTTCAGGTGGTGCACGGCCGACTCGCCCACCGAGTGCTGCGGCCCGCCGGGGCCCGCACCTCCAGGACCACCGGGACCACCGGGACCACCAGGACCACCGCGCGGTCGCAGCGGGTGGACGTCGGTGACGACGTCGGAGGAGCCGAGCCGGTGCGTGCGCTCGATCCGGCCGGGCGGGTCGAGCGGCTTCCTGACCGGCGCGGGGTCGCTGGACCCGTGCGGCGGGGCGTCCCGCAGCGGGGTGGCGATGGTGGCCTGTACCGGCACGTTCAACTCGGGTGCGCCGTGTTTCTCCCCCGTCGTGCTGAACTCGAACCGGACGCTGAAGTCGGCGGTACCCGTGAACAGGCCGGCCGGTTCGACCGACTTGCCCTTGCTGACGGTGGCGCCGGCGCTGTCCACCGTGGAGCCGCTCACCAGGTCGGTCCGCCGCGAGGCGTTGAAACCGAGCTCCAGGTGCGGCAGTTTGAGCCGGGTCGGCAGCGAGAAGATGTCGCGGATCCGCCGGTCCTTGCCGACACCGGTGGAGACCCGGGTCTGGGTGCCGAGCTCGAACTCGAACTTCTCGACGGTGTCGGTGTGGGCGAAGTCCTTGCCCAGGCCCGCCTTGACGGTGACCTTCGCGTCCCAGCCGTTGATCGAGACGGTCTCGGTGAGGTGACCGCCCCGGCTGAGCTTGGACAGCTGCGGCTTCAGGGCGAACGGGTCGAAGCGCGCCTTGAGCTTCATCAGCGCGTCGTCCGGCAGGGTGCCGAACTTCTGCTTCAGCCGGCCCTCGATGGACTTGAGCACCGTGGCGTCGCCGCCACCGAGGCTGTGCACCACGTCGGAGGCGCTCATCGCCCCGCGCTCGGCGATCCGGCGCGGTGGGTCGTGCAGCTCGGCCGGCGGGTTGTGGTGGACCGGCGTGCCGGCGCCCGGGCCGGTGAAGACACCGAGCCCGTCGGCCTTCACCTGGTAGCTGCCGGTCTCCTTGCGGTCGAGGCTCACCTCGGCCCGGATCGGCACCGTGACGGTGTGCTCGGTGCCGTCCACGGTCACCTTGACGTGCACGTTCAGGGCCGCGTCGTAGATCTCCTGCGGACGGGCGTACTTGCCGTTGGCGTACACCTTGTTGGAGTTGCCGTCGCGCCAGCCGGACCGGTCGCGGACCTGCCGTGCGTAGCCGCCGCTGATGTCGAGCGCGTTCCTGTCGGGCAGCCCGGCCGTGCCGCCCCCGGAGCCCTGGATCTGCTTGGTGTCGGACAGCAGCCGGCGGCCGGAGCTGAACGAGGTGGTCTCGTCGACCGGATTGAGCTCGGCCTTGCTCTCCGGCCGCTTGTACGCCAGCTCGGTCACCGTCGCGGTCGCGGAGACCTTGACGCCGTGCTTCAGCAGACTGGCAGCGGTGCGCTCGGGGGCCTCCAGCGCGATGTCCCGGGTCATCGAGGTGAGCCGGGAGGCGACCATCGGGTGGCTGAACAGCTGGTGGATGTCGTCCTTGACGTCCTGCCAGGCGTCCTTGAGCAGATCCCGGCCGAGGGCCTCCACCTGCTGGTGCAGCGGGGCCACGGTCGGCAGGTCGCGCACGGTGACGGTGTCCGAAAGCCCGCCCGCGCCGTCCTTGTGCTGCCAGACGCCGTCCGGCGGGCTCGGGATGGTGCTGCCGGGCTCGAAGGTCCTCGGGGTGGCGGGCTGCGGGACGTCCGACGCGATGAAGAGGGTCGGGTCCGCGCCGGGGCTGTCGGCCACCTTGCGGGCCTCGGCCTGCTCGATGAGCGTCCGGAAGTCGATGGTGGTGGTCGCCGTGTCGTGCGACTCGCCGGTGAGACCCTTGTGCTCGAATTTCAGCCGGAGCTCGGCCCGGCCGTCGAAGACCACCCCGGGGCCCTTGGTCTTCGTGGTGATCTGGGACTCCTGGCTGGTGCCGGAGATGTGCACCTGGTCCCGGATCAGCTGGAGGCCACCGCCGCCGGAGCCGATCGAGGAGCCGGCGCCGCCGCCGGACACCTGGGTGGGCAGCGGGAGTTGGAGGCCGTCGCTCTCGGTGTCCTGCCGCGAGCGCACCCGCTGGACACCGGTGCCGACGTTGAACTCGGTCTGCGGGGTGGTGCCGGTCTGCCATATGGCCTTGACGGACGCGGTGATCTCCACCGAGGCGCTGCCGATGCCCCGGTCGCCGGTGACCTCGATCCGGGTGCGCTCGCCGGACATCATGCTCTTCAGGTCCTGGTGCAGCCGGGTCAGGTCCAGCTCGGCGATCATCTTCTCGCGCAGCTTGGGCCACAGGCTGCCGACCACCTCCCGGGCCTTGTCCTCGACGCCGTCGAGCACCTCCTCCATCGGACGGTCGGCATCGGGGCGCCCGTGCCGGTGCGTCGACACGTCGAGCACGATGTCGGAGCCGCCGAGCCGCTGCCCCTCCACCACCCGCTGGGGCGGGGCGAACAGCCTGTCCTTGGCCGGCAGCTCCGGCCTGCCGTGGACGTCGAGGGTGTCGCGCTGCGGGATGCCGATGGTGGCACCGATGTCGAGCCGCTGCACCCGGCTGCCCTGGGTCAGCTCGACCGGCTCGCCGTGATGGGTCAGTTCGGTGAAGTCCAGGGCCAGGCGCAGCTTGCCGGCGAACAGGGCACCGGGCTCCACGGTCTTGCCGCGGGCGATGGTCCGGCCCACGTCGAGCGAGGCCGCACCGTGCATCTCGTCGTGGTGGTAGCCGAAGGTCTCGGTGAAGTCGGTCCTGCCCGACTTGAACTTGGCCTGGAAACCGGCGTTGAAGCGGTTGAGGCTGTCCTCCTGGAGTCCGATCGAGGCATACCGGTCGGCACCGTTCTCGAACTCCACGCTCGGGGCGGTCTCCTGGTGGACCAGGTTTTCGGCGTCTACCCGGATCGACATCGTGCCCTTCCAACCGTTGGCCTCGAACGGCGCCTCCCAGACATCGCCCCGGGAGAGCGCGGTGAGCTTCGGACGGAGCGTCATCGGGTCGAAGAAGTCCTGCGCTACGGTCCGGGCGGCCGGGAGGTCGTTCTGGAAGCTCGCCTTGAACAGGTCGGTGATCCGGCGGAACACCACCGTGTCCTCCTGGTGCAGGCCCACCACCAGGTCGGACGCCGAGAGTCGCCTGTGGTTGGCCACCCGGGCCGGAGGGAGCCGCACCGCATCGGGGTCGATCGGCTTCTTCGGCGTGAACGCCGGGTCCTGGTCGTGGCTGTGGGAGTCGTGGGAGAACATCGACATCGCGAACACCGAGGCCTGCGGCGACGGCGGATGGGGGCCGGTGGACGCGGTGGTGCGGTCGGGCGGGGTGATGACGATCGAGGGCGGCGCCGGCTGGGCGTGGCCGCCGCCGACGGTGCTCACGCTGTGCGGGCCGGGCGGTCCGGGCGGGGTGAGCGGGGTGAGCGGGCCGGGCGGGGTGTGCGGCCCCGGCACCGGCGTGGAGCTGGCGTCGTAGTGGTTGGAACCGTTGTAGTACACCGTCACCTGGTGACCGTCCGGCGGGCCGTAGCGCAGGTACTCGGTCGAGCCGCCGTGGCCGTCCGGGCCGAGGATCCGCAGCCGCAGGCCCAGGGTGTCCGCCAGCAGCGGCGGGAAGGTCTCGCCGTATCCCTGGTGCCAGGAGCGCTCCCAGTTCCGCACCGCGTGCTGGAGCCCGGTGAACTCGGTCGGCGACAACGGCCGCTCGCTGAGGGTCAGATGGCGCACGTTCAGGTCGACCAACGAGGCGTCCGGGAGGTCGTGCAGGCCGATCTCGTGCGGCTTGCCGAGCAGGAAGTGGAACTGCTGCTCCGGGCCGACCGCGCCGTCACCGAGGTTCCAGCCGATCTCCTCCTCGACCAGGCGGCGGTCCTCGCCGCGGGCGACCCGCTCGTCGATGTACTGCCGGCGCAGCGCGTGCGCGTCGGTCGCGGGCACCACACCGTGGCCCCGCAGGTACGCCTCGGCGCCGGCCTGCTCGGCCGGGCTCTTGAACTTCCACGGCACGGTCAGCTCGGCCTGGTCGCGGGCGGACGTTCGGTCGCCGCCCGGCCCGGCGAGCTCGTCGGTGCGGGCCGCCACGTAGCGTTCACGCAGCAGGCGGGTGGGGATGACCTCATGGGTGGTGACCCCGCCGACGCCCAGCCCCGCCAGCCCGCCGAGCAGTTCGGGCCGGCCCTGTGCGGAGAACCTCGCCTGCAGCTCCTGGGTGGCGATCTTGCGGTAGCCCTGCGTCACCTCCGGTGGGAGGTCGGCCGGCCCGGTGGCGACGAGGTGCTGGGAGACCGCCTCCTTGAGCGCGAACGACACGGAGATGCCACGCCCGGTCATGCCGCGGTCGGCGAGCAGCCGGCCGATCCCGGCCGGATCGCTGGTCGCCACCGAGTTGAGCAGGCACAGGCCGTCGCCGACCACCGGCACCCGCGGGCCCGGCGCCGGGAAGGGCGGCTCGACCGGCGGCCGGGTGCCGGCGCCGCTTCCCTGGCCGTCGGTGCCGGTGAAGGCGTCCGCGACGGTGGGTCGCGCGTGTTGCTCCGCGCTGTCACCCGCGGCCGCGTTGAAGCCGGCCGAGCCCGGGATCGGCCGGTTGTCCCGGTCGAGCATGATCGCCCAGACCCGGGTGACCTCCGTCGGCAGCGGCCGGTCGCCCGGGGAGTGCAGGCCCTGCTGGGCGTCCACCCAGACCAGCCCGTCGCCCGGCACGTGCACCAGGTTCCAGGCATGGCCCCGGCCGTTCTCCCGCCAGGCGAACACCATCGCTCCGGCGCCGGGGCCGCCCTCGGTGATCCGGCGGGCGACCTCGTCCAGGCCTGCGGAGCCGAGGCCGACGTACTCGGCCGGGTGGCCGGTCCACTCCTGGGCGTCGGCGTGCGCGCTCTGCGGCCGTCGCTGCGGCGTCGGTGCGACCTGCGGGTCGCCGTGGAAGGTGGCGTGGAAGGCCATCGCCGCCACACCGCAGTTGACCTGGCCGAGCAGGCTGCCGCCCGCGTCGCGCGGGTTGACCATCCCCACCCACTCGGCCGGGTGGGCGAACCGCTTCGGGCCGTCGGCGCCGCCCACCGCCTGCTCCAGCGCCGACCGGGCGTCCGGGTGCGCGGCGTCGTAGCCGTCCCCGGAGAAGGTGTGCAGGAAGGAGTCGAGCGGCAGCAGCGGCTGGGGCGTACCGTCCCCCGCGTCGAACGGGTGGCGGGTGGACGGCGACGGGCCGAGGTCCGGGCGGGGGCGCTTGGCCTGCGGCTGGGGCCCGGGGTCCGACCCGTCCGACGAGTGGTCGGGCTCGTGGTCCGGGCCGCCGCCGTCCGCCTCGAACTCGTCCCGGCCGCGGCGGCCCGTGGTCGGCCGCGGCGGCCCGTGGTCGACCAGCGTGGCGGTGTCCGCGGCGTCCGCGGCGTCGTCCGCGTGGTGCGGCCGCTGCTCCGGCCGGTCGGCGGGGCCGCCGTGGTGGACCTGCCAGATCCGGCCGTCCTCGACGCCGACCACCAGCTTCAGGCCGTCGACCTCGCCCTCGTGCAGCATCAGGTCGCCGCTCGGGCGCAGCGGGTCCGGGTAGCTCCGGTCGGGGTTCTGGACGACCCGGTACGCGGCGGCCGCCAGGTCCTCGTCCGACCAGTGCGCCAGCACCTCGTCCGGGAACCCGTCCTTGTACCACCAGGGCGCCATCAGCTTCTCGACCTCGTCGGGATCCGGACGGGTCGGCGCAGGGTCGCCCGGATGGCCCGCGCTCTCGGGGCGGGTCACCGGCTCGGGGCGGGTCGCCGGGTCGCCGTGCGTGGTGCTGCCGTGCGTCGTGCTGCCGTGCGTCGTGACGGAGTGCGTGTCCGAGGGCCCGGGCCGCCCACCCGCGGAGGCGGTGACCTTCACGGGCTCGGGTGCACCGACCGGCTCGGGCCCCGCCACGGTCTCCCCGGCGCCGACCGTACGGCCCGGCTTGGGCGCCCTCACCGGTGCGTCGTCGACCAGTGTCGCCTGCGAGTCGGTCCGCACCGGCGCCGGCCTGCCCGGCGCGCCCGGGGCATCGGCCGCCGGCTCCACCACCGGTCCGTCACCGAACAGGGACTCCAGATCCGCATGTCCGAAGGCCTGCGCGAACAGATTCGCGTACTCGTGGTCCGGCGCCCCCTCCAGCCCCCGTGAGAACCCCAACACCTCCCCCGCCGCCACGTCCCGCCCCGACGGCCCCATCCGCGGCACCGGAAACGGCGCCGGATGCCCCGCCAGATTCGACGCCAGCGACAGAATCGTCAACGGGTGGTAGGGCGGGAAGAACCGGCCGCGCCCGTCCCGCACCTCTTCGAACTGCCACGACCGGACGAATTCGCCCCACCTGTGCCCGATCCCCGTCGCCGCAAAGGCATGGTGCACCCCACGACCCAGCAATCCCATCGCGATACCCGAACCGAACGTCGCCGCCGACGACGAGAACTGGTGCGAATCCGAGAACGCCAGATTGAGAAGCCCTCCGACAGGTTCCCCTGCATGCCCTCCGTCAACTGCTCGCCCACCGCGAACCCCAGCCGGAACAGCTTGTTGCCCTCCGGCAGGTGCGCGGCCAACCCCGGCAGGTGATCCGCCAACGCCGACACACCACGCTCGGCCAGGCCGTGCTCCCCCCGCTCCAACACCCCGCGCAACGAGGCGCTCAACGCCTCGTGCCCGAACCCGCCCTTCGCCCACCCCGCGACGAAAGCCTCCCCGTACTCCCGCCCCAGCGTCCGCGCGGCCTTCTCCCCCAACTCCATTCCCAGGTGCTTCTCGAACGCCGCCGCCACATGCCCGACGAACTCGTGCGCGACCGAACCCGCACCGCCCTTCCCGAATCCCTCCGCCAGCCACCCCTTGGTCGAATCCATCACCCGACCCAGATCCCTCGCGAACGCCAGCGAAGCGTCCTTCGACAGCCACCGGCCCCCCGCCTCGGCTCCGGCCCTCCCCGCCCCCTTCCCCACCGCACCCGCGCCCGCGTGCCCCACCGCACCCGCGCCCGCGTGCCCCCCGGCCGAGGCCACCGCCTTCTTCGTCGCCGCCTCCAACGCCCCCTTCAGCGCCTCCTTCTCCCCGCCCTTCATCACCGTCGCCAGCTCGTGCGCCAACACCGACGCACCGGACTTCCCCACCAAGGAGCCCAGCAGCCTGCCCAACCCCATGCCCAGCAGGTTCAACGGGCCCGCGACCACCCCGCCCAACGCACCGAACAGCACCGACTGCTTCGTCGAGTCCACATCCCACACATGCCGATCACCGTGCGAGAACTGAATCCCCTGAATGATCGCGTCCATCAGCAGACCCGTGACGATCCCCGAGAACGTGTGCGTCAGAATCGACTTGATCAAGTACTTCACCAGCAACCACAGCACCTGGCGCGTGAACCAGTACCGCAACGCCAGGTACTCCAGCTCGAAACCGAACGAGAACGGCCCCCACAGCACCGCCATCGAGGTCTCGAACATCAGCTGCACCAGCTGGGCGATCGCCATCCATTTCGTGTACTCGACCGAGTTGGCGACATCGCCCGCGCAGTCCGCCAGGGCCCGCGCCGTCTTCGCCGCGGCGCCCACGTAGTCCGAGCCGCCGGACTCGCCGATGAAGTCGTTCATCATCGAGGAGAACGCCTCCGCGGCCTGCCCCTCGAACTGCTGACGCGCCTTCACCGCCACCGTCGCGATCAGATCCCGCAGATGCGGCAGATCCTTCGCCAGCTGCTCGTACCGGTCCCGGATCTCCCGCAGATCACCCTCCTTCACCTGCGGCCACGGCATGCCCGAAACCACCGAGAAGAAGGTGTCCACACCCGACGGCACGACGATCGAAGGATATGACACGGAGAAACCCCTGAACTGATGGACCGTCAGATGAAAAGAGACAGAGCTCTGTTCCGACGATCCCGGTTGCAGGAGTCGACCCATGAACGGCAGCCGTACACGACGGTGACCACTGGATGACGGGCCGGCTCGGCCCGGTGTTCCGGCTCAGCCGGACAGCAGCGGCCCGACCGGCAGGTGGTGCACCGCGGGGACCAGCGGCCGATCCGGCCGGCCCGGTTCCGGCGCGCGCAGCTCCTGTTCGACGACCGTCACCGGCTGCCCCAGCAGCGCCGCAAGACGGCCCGCGAAGGGGCGCAGCGCCTCGGTACCGCCGATCGGAGCGGCCAGCTCCACCGCCCGCCCGGTGGCCTCCAGTGCGCACAGCATCAGCGCCACCGTCTCGGCCCGTACGCCCAGTTCGTGGATCGCCTCCAGGCTCGGCGCGCTGCCGAGGGCGAGCCGGAGGCGGCCAGGTGCGATCTCGGCGAAGCGCCGGTCCGCGCGCCGGCGGCCGGCGGCCCGCTCCGGCCGGATCCACAGGCCCAGCAGCCGGCCGAACGGATCGAAGGCCGCTTCGGCGAGGGCCGTGTGCGCCGCCGACAGGTCGGGCAGCGGTCCGGCCGGGGGGCGCAGGGCGGCGGGCGCGACCCGCTCGTCCAGCAGCCAGACCGGCTCGCCGTGGCGGGACGCGCGGGCGCCGATCCACCGGCCGGGCCGGGCGGCGCGGTCGAGCAGTGCCTCGGCCTCCGGGGGCAGGTCGACCCGTTCCGGCAGGCCGTCGCCGTCGCGCCGGCGCAGGTCGGTCACGGAGGTGATCGGCGGCAGCCCGTCCAGGAACTCCGGCAGGGCGGTCAGCAGGGCGAGCCAGCCGGCGTCGGGGTCGGGCAGCCGCCGGATCACCGGGTCGACGGCGGACAGGTACAGGTCGCCCTCCCGGGCGATCAGCTGCCAGCGCAGAAAGGTGACGCACCGCGCCAGCACACCCGCGGCCTCGGCCGGGGCGACCCGCCTCGGTGTCGCGGGGCCGCCGGCGATCGGCCGTGCCCAGCTCACTTCGTGACTGTCCGTCAGAGCATGCTTGGTGGGCGGCAGTTGCTCGACATCGAGGCCCAGGAGGCGCAGCACCTCGTGATGGATCCGGCCGGAGCGGTGCGGCGCCAGGTACCGCTGGTCCTGCCGGATACGGGCGACGAACGGCTGCGCCATGGTGTCGAGTCCGCCGAAGATCTCGGGCTGGCTCCGGCCGTAGTTGAGCCGGGCGCATTCGGACCAGAGCGCGAGGGCCGGGTGCCGGGCCGGTGCCACGATCACGTCGTTGCCGACGCCCAGGCCCGGGTTCATCGTGAAGCCGAGGCGCGCGGCCGCGACCCGGTCGATCAGGGCGGTGAGGCGCTCGGTGGGCGCCAGGGCCCCGGCGAAGACCATGTCGCCGTCCACGTAGGCGCCGCCGAACCGCGCCACGATGTCCACCCGCAGGTGGTCGCTGGCCGAACCGTGGCCCCGGGGCAGCTGTTTGGCCGTCTCCAGGACGAACGGCAGGTGCAGCCGCATCGGCGCACCGGCGTGGAACACCTCGTACAGGTCGATCAGGTGCACACCGTGCGCGCGGGCCCAGTCGAGCATCGAGCGGACCTCGGCGAGCGGGGTGGCGCCGGGCGGCGCCGGCTCGGCCGCGGCCTCGGCGAGCAGGGCACGCGGCAGGTCGGTCCACAGCACGAAGTCCAGCTCGCCCGCGTACTGCTGCGCGGCCCGTCCGAAGTTGTGCCGGAACACGCTCTCGGCCGGCAGCGGGCCGCCGAGCCAGATGCCGTGCACCAGGTACGGGATCCGGGTCAGCTCCGGGAGCGGCGGCGCCGCCGGACCGGGCGGGCGCCCCCAGCCGCGCAGTTCGGGGCTTCGGCGCGCGTCGGCGGTCCGGCCGCGGTCGCGCTCCAGCGCGCGCGGGGTGAGCTCCTCGGCGCTCGGCGCCGAGCGGGTGAGGCTGAGCCGGCGCAGCAGGGGCGCGAGGTGCTCGGGGGGCAGCGTCCCCGGGTCGGTGCCGTGGAGGAACGGGGGCGGCGGCGGCAGTTCGCGCAGCCGGAACGGGTCGGTGCCGTACCAGGCGGCCAGCTCGGCCTCGAACTCCTCGGTGTACAGGCCGGGGTGGGTGTGCTCGCGCAACCAGGCCAGCAGGACTGGGTCGGCCGGGGGGCGGGGTACGGCGGGCGCGGCCGGGTCGGCCGGGCTCCGGTGGGCGAGGGAGCGCAGGCGGTCGGCGAGGCGGGCGGCGCGTCGGGTGCGCCGGTCCGCGGCCGCGCGGAGCCGCTCCCGTACGGCACTCGGCGCGGCCACCGGGTCGACGGCCGGCTCCTCGGACAGGGCCGCGGCCAGCCGCTCGGCCAGCTCGGCCGTGGCGGCGGCCAGTTCGGGCCGGCGCAGGTCGAGGACGGCCGCGGCCGCCCGGGTCAGGGCGGCGGTCCGGGCGCCGGAGAGCTCCGTATGCCCGCGCAGCTCGTCCAGGGCCGCGTGCCGGCCGGCCGGGGTGGCGAGCCAGGCGGTCCACCGGGCGGTGTCGGCCCGGTGCGCCGGGCCGTCCAGTGCCGCGGCGAGGTGGCGCAGCCGGGCCTCCGAGCCCGCCGCCGCGACCGCGCGCTCGGCCAGTTCGGGGGCGAGCCGCCCGGGCGGGAGGGCGTCGACCGCCGCGCGGGCGAGCTCGGCGGCCTCCCGGGCGGCGCGGGCGGCGCTGCCGACGGACCGGATCCGTGCCATCGCGGCGGCGTCCGCGAGCAGCCCGGCGAGCTCCGCGTCGGCCAGGCGGGCAAGCTGCGCCGGGTCGGCAAGCTCGGCGAGCCGGCCCCGCGCGGCGTCCCGGCCGTCGTCCCGGAGGGTGGGCAGCGCGTGCGCGAGCGCCACCGCCCGGGCCGCGGTCGGCCGGGTCACCCGGCGCCGCCCGTTCCCGGGCCGCGCCACAGCTCGGCGGCAGCCGCCCGGTAGCTGACCGGCGGCACGATCGGCGGGCCGGGCGGTGGGACGGGGAGCGAGCGCAGCAGGTCCGCGGCGAACTGGACCGGTCGGCCCAGCAGTTCCTCCAGCCGGGCCGCGAAGGCCAGGTCGCGGGCGGCGTCCACGGCGGGGGTGACCAGCCGGATCGGCCGGTCGGCCGCCCCCAGGTCGAGCAGCAGCAGGGCGAGATCCTCGGGCCGCAGCTCCAGGTCGTGGATCCAGTCCTCGTGCGGGGAGCTGCCGAGGGCGATGCCGAGCTGGCCCGGGAGCAGGCCGGCGAAGCGTCCGTCGTGCCGCCAGAAGGCGGCGGTGCGGGGTGATCGGAGCCAGAGGCCGAGGGTGCGGCCGAACGGATCGAGGGCGACCTCGGTGTACGGGGCGAGGACGGCCGCGCGGTCCGGCACGGGCTGCACCGTGCGCAGCCGGGCCCGTTCGACCTGCTCGTCCAGCAGCCAGACCGGCCGGCCGGCCGGTGAGAGCGGGGCGCCGATCCAGGGGCCGGCGGGCGGGTGGCGGTCGAGCAGCGCCTCGGCCTCGGGCGGCAGCGCCACCCGCTCCAGGCGGCCGTCGTCGTTCCTGCGCAGGTCGGTCACCGAGGCGACGGCCGGGGCCCCGTCGCCGTCCAGCCGGGGCAGCACGCGCAGCAGGGCGGTCCAGGCCGCGTCGGGGTCGGGCAGGCCGCGGACCACCGGGTCGACGGCGGACAGGTAGAGGTCGCCGCGCCGGGCGATCAGCTGCCAGCGCAGGAAGGTGACCAGGCCGGCGAGGACCTGGAGCACCTCTTCCTCGGTCCGGGCCACCGGTTGGGCCGGCTCGCCGGTCGGCGGCGGTGTCCAGCTCAGCTCGTGGCCGATCCGCAGGGCCGGGCCGGTGCTCGGGAGGTCGAGGTAGGGGATGCCGAGCAGCGCGACGACCTGGTACTGGACGCAGCCGGTGCGCGCGGGGGCGAGGTAGCGGGCGGTCTCGCCGATCCAGCGGCCGGCCATGTGGCGCAGCGAGCCGAAGATCTCCGGCTGGGTACGGCAGTAGTTGAGCCGGGCGCGCTCGGTCCACAGCCGGATCGCCGGGTGGCCGGCGGGGGCCACGATCGCGTCGTTGTCCACGCCGCCCGGGCGGGGGTTGACGGTGAAGCCGTGCACGGAGCCGGCGATCCGGTCGAAGAACGCCGGGAGCGGCTCGGCGCCCGGCCCGTCCGCGAAGCCGATGTCGCCGTCCACGTAGGCACCGCCGAACCGCTCCAGGAGCTCCACCCGGAGCAGGTCGCCGAAGCTGGCGTAGCCCCGGGGCAGTTGCTTGGCGAGCTCCAGCACGGCCTGCCGGTGCAGCCGCATCGGCGCGTCCCGGTGGAACACCTCGAAGATGTCGACCAGCCGGATCCCGGAGTGCTCCGCCCAGTCGAGCAGCCGGCGGACGTACGCCAGCGGGTCGCGGCGCCCGTTCGGCGGGGGCGGGGTCGCCCGGGCCCGCTCGAACCGCTCCCGGGGGACGTCGGTCCACAGCACGAAGTCCACCCGGCCGGCGTAACGGCGCGCCGCCTCACCGTAGTTGCGCCAGAAGACGCTGTCGGCGGGCAGCGGCTTGCCCACCCAGACGCCGTGCACCACGTGCGGCAGCCGGGTCACCGCGGGGAGCAGCGGGGTGCCCGGCTCCGGCGGCTGCCCCCAGAACCGCAGTTCGGGGGTGCGCGGGAGCTCGCTGACGGTTCCCCGGTCGGCTTCGAGTGCCTCGGGGGTCAGCTCGGCCGGGGTCGGCGGGCGGCGGGTGAGGCAGATCCGGCGCAGGAACGGCGCGACCTGGCCGGGGGCGAGCGCGGCCGGGTCGAGACCGGTCAGGAACGGCGGCGGAGCGGGCAGTTCGCGCCGTCCGAACGGGTCGGCGCCCAGCCATTCGACGATCTCGTGCTCGGTCTGCGGGGTGTAGAGCCCGGGAGTGGTGTGCCTGCGCAGCCAGGCCAGCAGGACCGGATCGGCCGGGGCCGCGGGCGGTCCGACGGGTGCGTACGGACCGGCCGGCAGGTGCCGTTCGGCGCGGGCCAGCAGCCGCTGGGTGAGCCGGTCGGCCCGCCGGGCGCGGCGACGACGGGCGGCGGCGAGCCGCCGCCGCAGCCGGGTCCGGGCGCCCGGACCCGCGGTGGACGGCGCGGGAGCCGGCTCGGCGGCGGCCAACTCCTCGGCCGCCAGCTGCTCGGCGGCCAGCTCCAACTCGGGGAGCCGGAAATCCAGTTCGGCCAGTGCCGCGCGGGCCAGCGCCGCACCGGCAGCCCGCCTGGCGACCGCCTCGGTGATCGGCTGAAGCTGCCCGGCCGACGCGGCCGCCGACGCATCGGCCGGCGACCGGGGCAGCGCCGCGGCAAGGCAGCGCAGCCGGGCGACGGCTCCGGCGGCGGCGACGGCTCGGTCGGCGGCCTCGGCGGTGATCAGCCCGCTCGGCAGCGCGTCGACCGCCTCCCGGGCCAGCTTCCCGGCGTGCCGCTGGGCGTCGGCGGGAGCGCCGGAGTCCAGCAGCCGGGAGACCGCCTCGGCGTCCGCGAGCAGGGCGGCGTGCTCCCCGGCGTCCGGCCCGGCCCCGCCGTCGGCGGCCCGCGCCAGCCGGCTGCGGAGCTCTTCGGCGGCGGCCCGGCCGCGCTGCTGCATCCGGGGCAGCACCCGGGCGAGGGCCACGGCCCGGGCGGTGTCCCGCAGCGCCGCCGGCCAGGATGCGGTGGCGCCGTCCATCACAGGCTTGCGGCGATCTCGGCGGCCGTGTCCTTGGCGTAGTCGAACTCCTTGACCAGGTTGATGCCGTTCTCACCGGCCTTGTCGACCACCTCCCTGACCTTCGCGACCAGCTCGCTGAGGTCCTTGGTCGCCTGGTCCACCTGGTCGTGGTACTGCTTGCCGATCTCGTCGTTGCCGCCGACCCGGAGATTCAGCTCGTTGATCGCCTTGACCTCGCCCTCGATGGTCTCGATCAACTTCTTGAGTTCGCCGAACTCCCCGAACCGCTTCTTCAGGTCCTCGCCGAGCAGCAGGACGTCGGGCTCAGCCACCGAACTCCTCCTGCTTGCCGGCGCGCCCGGCGGCGGCCTCGGCGTCGTAGCCCGGCATCATCGCCCGGAGCGGCTCCAGCATCTCGTCGATCTCGCCGCCGCCGCTCATCGAGACCCGGAGCATGTCGCCGATGCCGTCGAAGCCCTTCATCGCCTGGATGACCTTCTCGCCCATCGTGGCCCGCGCCTCGTTGAGCAGGTCGGTGAGCAGGGTGGCGAGCTGGGCCGGCGCCATCTCGCGGTAGCCGGTGGTGTGGAAGGTCATCGAGACCACCTGCCCCTGCGGCCCGACCTTCACGGTGACCAGCCGGTCCTTCGAGGTGACCGAGACGGTGGCCTTGGCCAGCTCGTCCCGGGCCTCCACCGCTCGGGCGTGCTCGGCCCGCATGGTCTCCATGGCCTGCTCGATCTGCTCGCTGAACGAATTGCTCACGCTGCTCCTCTCCTCGGGCCCGTCGGGCCGTTGCCTCTGCCGTCGGCCGCGCCGGTCAGCGGCCGATCACCCCGCTGACGGCGGTGGTCTCGGTGCCCCAGACCTCTTCCTCCTCGGCCAGCCAGGTGGTGCGCTGCTTGTCCTTCTCGTTCGGGTTGCCCGCGCCGGCGCCGGCCCCCGCGCCCATCGGCGGCATCATCGGCGAGCCGCCGGTGGTGTTGACCTTGCTGCCGGTCAGTGCCTGGCGCTCGGCCGCGGCCAGTGCCTCCTGCTCCGCCGCCGCGGCGCGCTCGGCCGCCGCCTTGGCCGCCGCCGAGGGATCGCCGCCGTTCGCCAGCGACCTGGTGCTCAGGCCGTTGGCGCCACCGATCGCGCTGCTCCCGGAGGGGCCGAGGCCGAGGCCGAAGCCGAGACCGCCGCCGCCACCCGCGAACGGGTTCGGGGAGTCGCCGCCGAACAGGCTGTCCCGGGTGGCGTCGTAGGCGTGCCGCTGGTCGGCCAGCAGTTGGGTGGACTCCGAGACCGGGTTGCCCTGGTCGTCCCGGATGGTGCCGTCCGGGCCGATGGTGTAGCCGCTGTCGACCACGATCGGGTTGCCGTTGCGGTCCAGGACGTCCTTGCCGTCCGGGCCGATCACATGGCCGTTGTCCCCGATGTGCGAGCCGGGCGGGACCTGGAGGTAGCGGCCGGGGGTGTCGGTGCTCGCCCCGTCCGGGACGGTGATCGGGTTGCCGTTCTTGTCGAGCACCGGCTTGCCGTCGGCACCGATCACCTGGTGGGTGACCGGGTCGATGTGACCGCCCGGCGGGACGACGACCGGGTTGCCGTTCGCGTCGAAGACCGGCTTGCCGTTCCTGTCGTAGACCGTGCTGCCCGGGCCGCTCGTGCCGCCGCCGGTGAGACCCCCGCCGGTGAGGCCGCCGCCGACCCCGCCGCCGAGCTGCGACAGCGAGTTGCCCATGGTCTGGAAGCCGCTGCCGAGTCCGGAGCCGAGCGAGCTGAAGTTGTTGCCCAGCGAGCTGAAGCTGTCCTTGAGCCCGTCGCCCATCCCCTTGAAGGCGTCGTTCATGTTGTTGCTGAGGCTGCTGAAACCCTCGCCGAAGGGGTTGCCGGTGGAGTTGTTGCTCAGGTCCTTCTCCGGCGCCGGCGGCGGGCGCAGCGCCACCGCGCCCACATTCGCCAGGGTGGGCAGGACCGGGGTGTACCCCTGGTCCATCAGGTGGAGGGCGTCGACCGCGCCCTTGTCCAGGATGTCCTGGACGTTCTTCATCCAGAGATCCTTGGCGTTGATCTCCACGTGCTTCCAGAAGTCATCGCCCTTCGGGTCCCCCCAGGGCGTGGTGATCTGGAACTCCGGCATCCCGTTCTCGTCCTCGGTCACCTTGGCCTGGGCGCCCTCGAAGGAGGCGAGGACGGCGTCGTGCAGCGGGTTCACCGGCCAGGCCAGCCGGCTGTCCCAGTACTGCTGCTGGGTGTTGACCATCTTGAGGATCGCCCCGCCGAGTGCGACCCGGGCCTTGGCGAGCTCCTCCTTCGCCTTCCGATTCTGCAGCTCGGCCTCGAACATCTGCATCTCGGTGGCGAGCATGTTGAGCAGCGCGCGGAACTCGCCGGCCGCGCTGCCCTGCCAGTCGGCGCCCGGGGCATTGACGGACTGGGCCCACTCGCGGGTCTTGGGCACCCACAGCTGGAGCAGGTTCTCCACGGACTTGAGCATCTCGACAGCCGCGTCGAAGCTCCAGACGCTCATCTTGTCGTTCTGGTACGGGCTCCAGGCCAGCGGATTCAGGATGTTCGGGCCCTGCCGGACGAACTTGCCCAGCTCGGTGGACTCCGACTCGAACTGCGGCCAGGCCAGGTTGCAGCCGATCACCTGGGCGTACACGCCGCCGTTGCTGCTCCGGTAGTTGATCGAGTACCAGATGTCGTACTTCGTGTTCATCGCCCCGGAGTCCACCACCGAGGCGTTGTAGACCTCGTTGCCGTGACTCGCGATCCAGTACTGCCGGCTGTAGTCGGCGACCGCGCTGCGCTTGGTGGTGGCGCCGGTCTGGGTCGAGCCGGCGAAGACCGTCAGCACGTCCTCCCAGGTCGCTGTCGCCATCTCGGTGTTCTCCCAGGGTCTCTAGAGGTTCGGTCCTGCGGGCCCGGTCGGCGCGGCCCGACCCGCAGGGCCGGACGGGGCATGCCTCAGTGGACGGGTCCGGGCCCGCCGCCGAGCACGTCGTTGATCAGCCACATCAGCTGGGAGGCCTTGAGCGCCTCGTCCTCACCGTTCTGCAGCAGGATCTGCGCATTCTCCAGATCGAGGATCAGCTTGTTGATCTGGTCCTCGATCTTCACGAACTGCGTCTCGATGGATTTGCTGTAGTTGGTGAAGGCCAGCTGCAGGGCGGCCACACTGCTGATCAGCGTGCCGCTGCCGGTGAGCAGCAGCGAGTACTCGCCGGGCGCCGGCATGGTGTTGGCCGCCGCGCTCTGGAACCGCTGCAGCGCCTTGCGGCCGGCGTCGGTGCGCAGCGAGTCCAGGAAGGGCCGCAGCTTGTCGTGGGCGAAGTCGCGGAGGTAGCCGTCCGTCACCTTGAGAGTGTCGGAGCCCTCCTCGGAGGTGTCGGGCACGGAGTTCGCCCCGCCTAGTAGGCGCGCATGAGGTTGCCGCCGTTGGTGTCGGCGTCCCGGATGAGGCCGTGCATCACCTCCAGGGCGGCGGCGGCCCGGGCGATGTCCGCCTTCATCTCGCCGTCGGCGGAGTGCAGCAGGTTCGCGAAGTCGCTCGCGCCGGCGGCGAGCGCACCCTTGAGCTCGTGGCCGAGCCCCTGGGTCAGGTAGGAGGCGGTCTGCTCCATGACGTCCTCCATCTGGTGGCTCAGGTCCTTCAGCATGGCGGTCACCTCCTCGATCTGGCCGTGGTGGAGTTCAAGACCTTCGGTTGCCATGGTCAATGCCTTCCTCGTGATGCGCGGTGGTGGTCGGAGCGGTCGGGCTAGAGCTGGGAGGCGATGTAGTCGCTGTGGTCGCTGCTGCCGTACACCGAGTTGGCCACCACGGTGGCGTCCTCACCGCTGGTGTCCATCCCGGCCTGGGCATCCTTGAGCTGCTGGTGGAAGGCCGAGTACTTGGTCTGCACCTGCTGGTACTTGGCCAGCCAGGCCTCCATGTTGTTCTGGTAGGCATCGCTGGCCGCGGCGCGGAAGTGGACGTTGATCTCGTCCATCAGGGCGCGGACCCGCTGCTGGGTGTCCACCATGTACTGCTCCTGCTGCTCGACCACCTGCAGGACCGCCCTGACTACGTTCGGATCGTTCTTCGTCGTGTCGCCGGCCATCCGCCGTCCCTCCTCGGTGCGGCAACCGGAACCGCCGGCTGCCTGCTCTCCCGGGCCGGGAGCCCCGACCCGCCATGGTGAACGGGCCCCGGCGGCCCGCCGGTTCACCCCTTGCAGGGGTCCGGGGCGGCCGGCTGGGTGACGATCCCGCCCGAGGCCAGCAGCGTCGGGTCCAGGCTCGGACCGGTCGGCAGCAGGCCCAGCAGCGTCCCGGGGACGGCGTCCGGTGCGACCTTCTCGTACCCGAGCTGCTTGGCCGCGGCGGCCGAGGGCAGCGGGTACTTCACGCCCGCGTCGGTCACCAGGTACAGCGTCGAGCCGAATCCGCTCCCGGTGACCGCCCGCACCAGCGCCCCGCCGCCCGGCCGCACCGCGATCCGGTCGGCGCCCGCGCAGGCCGGCGCGACACCCGGCTGCGGGGCGGCGCCCTGGCCGGCCACGGCAGCCGCGTCCAGCACGCTCACCCCGAGCGCCGGGGCGCCGGAGCCCGGCCGCAGCTCGGCGCAGACGGCCTGGCCGGGCCCGGCCGGGGCGGGCTGCGGCGGTACGGCCGGCAGGTCGGCGCCCGCCCAGGCGGCCGCCGCCGGGGCGGGCGCGGTGTGGGCGGAGAGGTCGGCGGGCCCGACCTGGCCGAGGTTCACCGCGTCTCCCCCGTACGCCTCCTTCTGGGTCCGCGGATCGCCCTGGACCAGCGCGAGCATCGTCCCGGAGAGCGGGGCCAGACCGTCCTGGGTCAGCACGTAGCGCTCCTCGCCCGGCCCCGCGAACAGCTGCCCGAGCCGGCTCGGCCGCCCGGCCAGCACCGGCCCGGCCGTACCGCGCCCGCGGATCTCGGGCGCCGTCAGCTCGGGCCCGACCGGGACGGCGTTCAGGAAGCCGGCCGTCACCGGCACCGGCGCGCTCGCCGCGAAGCCCAGCGCCCGCCGGGCTTCGCTGCCGGCGTCCAGCTTCAGCCGCAGTCCGTGCCAGAGCAGGAAGGCCGTGCCGTCGGGCGCCGAGACCAGCACGCCCTGGGCGTCCGCCAGCCGGCGGCCGGTACCGCGCAGGCCGATCGACAGCGCGAGCTGCGGGCCGCTCCGGCCGCCCGGGGCGCCCTGGACCACGCAGGCGAGCCAGTCGGAGCGCCCCAGCTGGTCGGCGGTCGGCAGGCCGTCGGGGGCACCGACCAGACCCACCGGGCCACCGCGCGGCGCGCCGGCCAGCGACTGCACGCTGACCTGCTGGAGCGTCAGCTGATCGCCGGCCAGCAGCTTGGCGCTGGCCTGGTTGAGCACCGGGTGCAGCGCGCCGCCGGCGTACAGGTAGCGGGCGCCGGTCTCCTTGACCAGCACCAGGGTGCCCGGCTTCTGCCAGCCGGTCGCACCGCCGGGCACGATCAGCCCGTAGACGCCGACCACCAGGCCGATCAGCATGGCGATCGCCAGGCCGATCACGGCGCCCCGGGTGGTCCGGGCGATCGGGGTGTCGGGGGCGTCGGGTTCGCCGCGCAGCATCCCCGAGGAGACCCGGCTCATCACGAACAGGTGGGCCTGCACCTGGTCGCGTCTGGACTGCATCGGGGTTGTCTCCTTCGACGTCGACCGGTCGGACGGTGCCGGCGTGCCGGGCCGGCGGGATCAGCCGGCGACAGCGCGCAGGGTCTGGTAGAAGCCGAGCACCTGGAGGGCGAGCGGCAGCAGGGCGAGCGCGACCAGCGAGTGCAGCAGGTCCGCGGCGCGACCCCAGTACGGCAGCAGCCGGCGGCCCGGCACCGTCCAGGCGACCACCGCGAGCACCGCGGCGACCCCGAGCAGCGCGCCGGTCAGCATCAGCCGGCCCTCCCAGCTGCTCTGCAGGCCGAGCCGGCCGGTCAGCAGCACCAGCCCGTACAGGCCGGGCAGCATCACCCCGAGCCGCTGCCAGAGGCTGCCGATCTCGCGGGCGTGCAGCAGGAGCAGCACCGACAGGTCGGCGGCCATCGCCGGCAGGCCCCAGCCCTCACCTCCCGCGATCAGGGTCAGGCAGCCGGTGCAGGCCAGGCCGATCGCGATCAGGAAGCCGGTCAGGTAGCCGTCGGCCACCGCGCTGCGGGCCAGCACGTCCTCGGCGGGGAACGGCTCGATGTCCTCCTGGAGCTCCTCGGCGTTGCGCGGCAGCGCCGGCAGCCGCAGGCCCGCCAGCTTGAACGAGATGCCCGGCACGAACGCGCCGAACAGCACCGCCGCGGCCGCCAGCATCGCCGCCGAGTGCTGCGGCGGCACGTCGAACACCGCCATCGCACCCGCGCCGCCGCCGAGCACCGCCAGCAGCAGCACCGACAGGAAGAACGGCACCGAGCGGCCGACCACCGCGAGCGCGAGCACCGTGGCCCCGGCCGCGGCCGAACCGCCCGCCACCAGCCGGGCCGAGCCGGTGACCCCGGGCAGCAGCGCCGCCGCGGCCACCGCGTACCCGATCCCGGCCGCCCCGAGCGCCGTCCCGGCGGCGGCGTCGCCGACCGAGCGGCAGGCCCCGCCGGCGCCGAACAGCAGCAGGACGGCGGCCACCGCCGCGGCGGCGCAGCGCATCTGCGCCGGACCGGGCAGCGCGAGCAGCAGGACGCCGCCGGCGAGCGCCACCAGGGCCATCGTCAGCGCGAGGTGGTGGGTCATCACCGGCCGCCAGGAGTCGCCGCACTCCTGCATGCCGCTGCGCACCCCGTCGACCAGGTCGTCGAAGTGCACCGGCGGCAGGGCCGCGACCCGGGGGCGCAGGAAGAGTTCCTCGCCGTCGCGCAGGCCGAGCCCCTCCAGGGTGCGCTCCTCGTCGAGGGGTTCGCCGCCGAGCCGCTGGAGCACCCAGCCGGCGTGCTCGATGCCCGACTCCTCGACCTCGGCGCCGGCGTAGCCGAGCACGCCGGGCAGCAGGTCGGCAAGGACCACGTCGGAGGGGACGGCCAGCTCGAAGGAGCTGTCGGGCGCGCGGAACCTCAGCCTGCACAGGCCCGTCACGGCTGCACTGCTCACGCCTCTCCCGCCCTCCGATCCGCCCGGCCACCAGGGCTCCCGCCCGGCACTACGTGCGGCGCCGGAAGAACGGTTCAGCCGGCCGGGTGAACCCCGCGGGGCCGGCGGTCCGTGCCTGGGGTAGCAGGGCCCGCGTGCCGCCCGCGAGTGAGGAGAGGTCCGTTGAGCCTGGTCGTCGTCGACCGTCCGCCCCGGCGCCCCGGACCGGAGATGCCGGACGGTGACATCCAGCTCCAGGAGCCGCCCGGCCTGCCCGAGTCGCAGAGCGGGCTGTCCAGCATGCTGATGATGGCGCCGATGGCGCTCAGCTCGTTCTCGATGCTGTTCATCTTCATCCATCCCGGCGGCGGTGGCGGCGGGCCGCTGACGTACGTGGCGATGGGCATGATGGGCCTGTCGGCGATCGGGATGCTGGTGGTCCAGCTGATCCGCGGCTCCAGCGACCGCAAGCGGCAGCTGCGCAGCGAGCGACGCGACTACCTGCGCTACCTCTCCCAGATGCGCCGGCAGGTCCGCCGGCACGTGGTCAAGCAGCAGGAGGCGCTGGCCTGGCGGCATCCCGCGCCGGGCGCGCTCGCCGCGCTGATCCGTACCTCGCGGCTGTGGGAGCGACGCGCGAGCCACCCGGACTTCGGTGACGTGCGGATCGCGGTCGGCTCGCAGCGGCTCGCCGTGAAGCTCGCCCCGCTGGCCACCAAGCCGGTGGAGGACCTGGAGCCGCTGTGCGCGCACGCGCTGCGCCGCTTCATCCACGCCTACGGCACGCTGCCGGACCAGCCGATCGCGGTGCACGTCCGCGGCTATGCCCACGTCCTGCTGCGCGGCGGCGAGGACACGGCCGCGGCCCGGGCGCTGGCCCGGGCGATGGTGGCGCAACTGGCGTTCTTCCAGGCGCCCGACGAGCTGCGGATCGGCGTGGTGGCCGGCCCCGACCGGCTGGCCGCGTGGGAGTGGCTGAAGTGGCTGCCGCACGCGCTGCACCCGACCGACACCGACGGCGCCGGCCCGGTGCGCCTGGTGGCGGGCTCGGTGGTGGAGCTGGAGCAGCTGCTCGGGGCGGAGTTCGCCGGCCGCCCGCCCTGGGAGCCGGACGCCCAGCCGGGCCGGGACGAGCCGTACACCCTGATCGTGCTCGACGGCGTCCGGCTGCCGGCCACCGGCCGGGCCGCACTGGCGGGTTACCGCAACGCGACGGTGCTGGACGTGGACGGCGCGCTGGAGTGGAAGCACGCGAAATACACGCTCCGGCTGCGGATCGAGGACGGCGCGCTGGAGCTGGTCGGCGCGGACCGCAACCGCAAGGACAGCGTCACCGCGCTCGGGCGGCCGGACGCGCTCGGGGCGGCCGCCGCGCGGCGCTTCGCCACCCTGATGTCGCCGTACCGGCTGGGCGACTCGGTGGACTCCGCCGAGCCGCTGGCGGGCGACTTCGACCTGGCCGCGCTGCTCGGGATCAACGACCTGCACCGGCACGACGTGCCGCAGTCCTGGGCGCAGCGCCCGCGGGAGCAGCGGCTGCGGGTGCCGCTCGGCCTCGGCGCCGACGGTACGCCGGTCGACCTGGACATCAAGGAGTCGGCGCAGGGCGGCATGGGCCCGCACGGGATGCTGATCGGCGCGACCGGCTCCGGCAAGTCGGAGCTGCTGCGTACCCTGGTGCTGGCGCTGGCGCTCACCCACTCCTCGGAGACGCTCAACTTCGTGCTGGTCGACTTCAAGGGCGGCGCGACCTTCCTGGGCCTGGACCAGCTGCCGCACACCTCGGCCGTGATCACCAACCTGGCGGACGAGGCCTCGCTGGTCGACCGGATGCGTGACGCCCTGCACGGCGAGATGATGCGCCGCCAGGAGCTGCTGCGCTCCGCCGGCAACTACACCTCGCTGCTCGACTACGAGTCCGCGCGGGCCGCCGGGGTGCAGCTGGACCCGATGCCGACGCTCTTCGTGGTGGTCGACGAGTTCTCCGAACTGCTCGCCGCGCACCGTGACTTCATGGAGCTGTTCATCATGATCGGGCGGCTCGGCCGCTCGCTCGGGGTGCACCTGCTGCTCGCCTCGCAGCGCCTGGACGAGGGCCGGATGCACGCCCTGGAGTCGCATCTGTCGTACCGGATCGGTCTGCGGACCTTCTCCGCGATGGAGAGTCGCGGCGTGCTCGGCGTGCCGGACGCCTACCAGCTGCCCTCGCAGCCCGGCAACGGCATCCTGCGCAGCGACATCTCCACGCTGACCAGGTTCAAGGCCGCGTACGTCTCCGGGCCGTACCGGCACCAGCGCTCCACCCCCGCCCAGCAGGCGGTGGTGGCCGGCCAGATCGTCGCCTACGGCACCGAGTACGTGGCGCCCCGGCAGCTCCCGGCGGTGGAGCAGGAGCCGGTGGAGCAGGAGGAGGAGTCCACCCGCACCCTGCTCGACCTGGCGGCCGAGCTGCTGGTGGACGCCGGTCCGCCGGCCTACCGGGTGTGGCTGCCGCCGCTGGACGTACCGCCCACCCTGGACGAGCTGCTGCCGCCGCTGGCCCCGCACCCGGTGTACGGGCTGACCACGGACGGCTGGGCGGGCCGGGGCGCGCTCTCGGTGCCGGTCGGGGTGATCGACCGGCCGTTCCAGCAGATGCGCGACCTGCTCACCGCCGACCTGTCCGGCGCCGGCGGCCACGTCGGCATCGCCGGCGGCCCGCAGAGCGGCAAGAGCAACCTGCTGCGGACCCTGATCACCTCGCTGGCGCTCACCCACACCCCGCGCGAGGTGCAGTTCTACTGCCTCGACTTCGGCGGCGGCACGCTCTCGGCGCTGCGCGACCTGCCGCACCTGGGCGGGGTGACCGGCCGGCACGATCCGGAGCGGGTGGGCCGGACGCTGGCGGAGATCAACGGGATCATCGCCCGGCGCGAGCAGAGCTTCGCCCGCCTCGGCATCGACTCGGCCGCCACCTTCCGCCAGCGCCGGGCCGCGGGCGACCTGGGGTTGGCCGACGACCCGCACGGCGACGTGTTCCTGGTGATCGACGGCTGGAACACCCTGCGCCAGGAGTTCCCCGACTTCGTCCCCGTGCTCGGCCTGATCGCCGGACGCGGCCTCAACTACGGCGTGCACCTGGTGGTCGCCGCCAACCGCTGGGGCGAGATCACCGGGGCGCTGCGCGACCAGCTGGGCACCCGCTTCGAGCTGCGGCTCGGCGACTCGGTGGACTCCACCGTCAACATGCGGGCCGCCGCGACCGTGCCCAAGGTGCCCGGCCGCGGCATCACCGACGAACAGCTGCACTTCCTCACCGCCCTGCCCCGGATGGACGGCTGCGGCACCACCGACGACCTCGCCGACGGCGTGGCCGACCTGGTGGACGCGCTGGGCGACCACTGGAGCGGCCCGCGGGCGCCGGAGGTGCGGATGCTGCCGCTGCGGCTGGAGGCCGCCACGCTGCCGCCCGCCGAGGGCCGGCTGCGGATCGCGCTCGGCCTGGAGGACCGGGAGATCTCCCCGCTCTGGCACGACTTCGAGGAGTCGCCGCACCTGATGGTGGTCGGCGACAGCGAGACCGGCAAGACCAACCTGCTGCGGCTGCTGGTCCAGGGGATCACCTCGGCGTACGCCCCCAGCGAGGCCCGGATCATGCTGATCGACTTCCGCCGCGGCCTGTACGAGCTGGTGCCGGAGGAGTACCGGCTCGGCTACGCGGTGGCGGTGGACGTGCTCAAGCAGATCGTCCAGGGCGCGGCCCGGGCGATGGAGGGCCGGGTGCCCAGCGAGGAGATCTCCCCGGCCCGGCTGCGGCTGCGCGACTGGTGGACCGGCCCGGAGCTGTTCGTGATCGTCGACGACTACGACCTGATCACCGCCCCGGTCGGCGCGCACCCGTTCGCCCCGCTGCTCGACCACCTCGCGCAGGGCACCGAGCTGGGGCTGCACCTGATCGTGGCGCGCGGGGCCAACGGCATCGGCCGGGCGATGAGCGATCCGCTGCTGCGCAGGCTCCAGGACGTCAACACCCATGCGGTGCTGCTGTCCTGCCCGCCCAGCGAGGGCCAGCTGTTCGGCAGCGTCAAGCCGCGCCAGCTGCCGCCCGGCCGGGCCCTGCACATCACCCGGCGCCGCACGCTCCAGCTGCAGACCGGCCTGGTCGAGGAGCCGGCCGGGCCCGCCGGGGCGGGGTGAACCGGGGGTGGTGCGGACCGCGTTCACCTGGGCGGGGTCGCGGGGACGGCGCGCGAGCCCTGAGGAGCGATCAGTGGAGGCGGACGCCATGGCCGAGCAGGTGCCGCGCAGGACCGCCGCGGGAACGGCCCGCCCGGCCCGGGGAGCGCGGTGAGCACCGCGCACGCCGGCACCCACCCCGACGGTCCGGCGGCCCCGCGCCGCAGGTTCGGCCGGAAGGCGCCGGCGGTGCCCGCGGTGGCCTCGGCCGTACCGGCGGTGGCGTCGGCCGCACCGGCGGTGGACCTCGGCCGCTCGGTGCTGCGCCCGCTCGGGCCGCACTTCGTGATCGCCCCGGCCTCGGTCGGCGATGACGAGCTGTCGGCCGCGGCCGGCGCGCTGCGCCCGGTGCCGGACAGCCTGATCGTGATCGCCGCCGCCCCGGACGCCGCCCCGGTGCTGCGCGACGAGATGGCCTCGCTCGGCCGGCTCGCCCGCGAGCGCGGGGCCGGCACCCTGATCCTGGCCGCCTCCGGACTGGCGGCGCTGGCCCCCAACGGCCGCCGGCCGGCCGAGAAGGTGGCCGACAGAGCCGGCGTGGCGGTGATCGCGCCGGACGGCCTGGTCGCCATCCAGCCGGACGGGACGCTCAAGGTCACAGCGCCCAACGGCTCGAGCCAACGGGCCTCCTGGTGGATCTGCCGGCCGGGCGAACGGCCGCGGCGGCTGCGCGAGACGGTGACCGCGACCACCCCGGCCGAGGCCCGGCCCGGGCTGCCGGCCGTGGCCCCGGCCCGCCCGCCGATGCCGTCCGCGGTCGCGGTGGCCAAGGTCGCGGCCGGTTTCTGGCTCACCCATGTGACCGCCCGGCCGGACGCTCCGCTGCCCGCGATCGGCCTGCTGGCGGCCCCGCCCGGCACCGTCGTCCTGCTGGTCGGCACCCCGGCCCTGCCGGTGGTCGACCCGGTCGACTTCGCCGACGCC
Source organism: Kitasatospora sp. NPDC049258 (assembly GCF_040678895.1). Classification (NCBI taxonomy): domain Bacteria; kingdom Bacillati; phylum Actinomycetota; class Actinomycetes; order Kitasatosporales; family Streptomycetaceae; genus Kitasatospora; species Kitasatospora sp. NPDC049258. The sequence continues at coordinate 7,653 of NZ_JBFAQT010000033.1, read as the reverse complement.
GTGGCCGCGCTCCCGGTCGGCCGGGCCCAGCTGCTGGTCAGCGCCCCCTGGGCGGACCCGGAGACACTGACCGTGCTCACCGGCACGCTGGCCGCGCGGCTCGGGCGGCCGGTGCACGCCGCGATCGGCCTGCCGGTCGCCGGCCCGGCCGGCTGGACCAGCCGGGTGCTCGACCAGGGCGGCGGCGCCACCTGGGAGCCGTACCTGCTCCGGCTGACCTCGACCAACCGCCACAACATCGTCACCTCCGCCTGGCGGGACGGCGGCTCACGCTGGGCGCCGGCCGGGCCGGGGATGTTCCAGGCGTTCCCGTTCTGGGCGCTGGAGACCGTCCCGGCCGGGCTCTGGCTGCGGCCGGAGCCGCCGTTCGCCTGGGCACCGCGGTTCCTGCGGCCCGATCCGGCCCGGCCGCTGCTGATCGTCGGCGAGCAGTCCCGGCCGATCGCCCAGGAGGTCTGGGAGGAGCTCGGCAGCCTGCTCGACCGCTTCCCGCCGCCGGGCCCGCGCGGCTTCGGCCTGCTGCTGCACGGGCTGGTCGACCAGGCCTCCGAGACGGTCGCCAGGTTCATGGCCCGGATGCACGAGCTGGAGTGGCTCGGCTCGGTCGGCTCACCGGTGCCAGCCCCGGCCGGCTACTCGATGCCGTACGCCGGGCCGAACCCGACCGGCCACCCGGCCGGTCGGCTGGCCGGACCGCCGCCGACGCAGGGCATCGCCGCCGAACCGGAGCGCCACGCGCTGGGCGCCGGCCCCGGACCGCTGGGGTATCCGGCGGTGCAGCCGGACCCGCTCCCGCCCGGGCCGGCACCGCTCTCCGGGCTGCCTGGCCCCGCCCCGTCCGGCCCCGGTGCGCCCGGTGGCGGCCCGGCCGAGCCGCCCCCCGCGCCCGAGCCGGTCCAGCCCGCGACGCCGTACCCGCCGCCCGCGCCGTACCCACCCGCCGTGGACCCGGAGCCGGCCCCGGCCGCCGGGCCGGAAGCGGTCCCCGTCCCGGAACCGCCCCCGGAGCCGCTGCCCGTCCCGGAGCCGGTGGCCACCGGGCGGGTCTTCGAGCCGCAGGACTTCGCGCCGGCCGCCACCGTGAGCGGCCCCGCGGACCGGGACGCGCTGCGGGCCCTGCTCGGCGACCAGTACCAGCGCTGCGCCAGCCGGGTGGAGCAGGCCGCCACCCGGCTGCCGGGCCTGCGGTCGCACGGGAAGGACGACATCAAGCCCGATCTGGTCGCCGTGCTGCTGCACCACACCGACACCGGCACCCCGGCAAGCCGGCCGGAGCTGGTGGCCGCGGCCCGCAGCGGCGCCCCCGGGCGGCTGGCCCCGTACCTGACCTGCCTGGGTTCGGGCCTGCGGCGGCTGCCGAGCCACCACGGGGCGGTGCTGCTCGGCGCCGACCTCGCGGCCGAGGCGCTGGCCGCCTACCCGGTCGGCCGGCAGCTGCTGGAGCCGGCCCCGCTGGCCGGACTGACCTCGCCGGCGGTCGCGTTGGGCACCGCGGTGGAGTTCGCGATCTGGTCCACCACCGGTCGGCGGACGGCCGCGTTCGGTGCCACCGGCGAGGAGGCCCAGGTGGTGTTCGCGCCGGGGACCAGGTTCGTGGTGGTCGAGGTCCTCCCGGCCGGGGGCCCGGACCGGCCCGCGCGGGTGCTGCTGCGCGAGACCGCCGCCACCACCGGGGCGGACTCCGCGGACCGCGACCGCAGCGCGCGCGAGCGGCTGCACACCTGGCTGGCCCGCCGGGACAAGGTGGCCGCCGGCGAACGCCGCGCGGTGGAGCGGCCCGAACGCTTCCGGCTCAGCCCGGGCATCGACCTCCCGCAGCACGGCACCGCCGCACCGACCGGGGACGCGGCGACCTAGGGACCCGGTCCGGGGCCGAGGGGGTGCCTCGGTCGGCCGGGCACGGAGCTGGGCCTGGCGGGGCGACGGTCAGCGGACGCCGGTCGGCAGGATGAAGCGGGCCCAGCTCGGCGCGTCGATGCCGACCGCCCGGCAGTGCCCGACCACGCGTTCGGCGTCCACCCGGGCGTTGCGGACCACCGACGGTTCGATCCCCAGCGCGGCGGCGAGCTGGCGCTCGGTCCAGCCGCGGTCGACCAGCAGCAGGACCACCCCGGGCCGGGCCGTACGATCCGTCCTGGCCAGGTCCATCAGGTCGAGGTCGCCGCGGCGGGCGAGACCCTCGCCGAGGTCGAGCAGGTCACGGATCCGGTCACCGAAGTGCCGGCGCTCGGCCGGGGTGAGGCCGCCCCAGACCCCGGCGCTCTCCTCGTGCGCCATCGCCCGGTGCAGGCACGCCTCGCGGACCGGACAGCAGCGGCAGATCCGCTTGGCGGCGTCGTTGCGCGCGTCGGCGTCCTCGGTACGACCGCCGAAGAAGATCTCGGGGTCGACGTGGCGGCAGGCGGCCGCCTCCAGCAGCGGCGTCCGGGCGCCGGCCGGGACGCGACGCGCCCCTGGCGCCGGGGCGCGGGAGATCGACTGTACCGACATCATCTGCCTCTCGGATCGGGGCTTCGCACGGCGGAACCGTCCGCGCACGGTAAGACGCACACAACGGGGGTCGCGGTTCAGCCGGCGCCCACCGGCCCTGCCCGGCCGGGGTTGAACCCCGCCGCCGCCACCACCCGTTCCCCGTGGCGGGGATGCCTCCGGCATGTCCGACGAAGCAGCGGCGAAGACACACCATGGAGCCTCTATGCGGTCGAAGCACGCCCGGTCGAACCGGTCCACCCCCCTGCGCATCGCGCTCGCGGCCGTCCTGGTGAGCACCGTCCCCGCCGCGGCGGCCTTCGCCCGCCCGCACCGGACGACCCAGCCCACCGGCGCCTCCCCGACCTCCACGGCGGCCGCCGGCACCGGCCTGAGCGACCCCCGGCTGAAGGAGATCGCGCAGCAGCTGGTGTCCAGCGCCGAGAACTCCTCGCTGGACTGGAAGGCCCAGGTGCCGTACATCGAGGACATCAAGGACGGCCGCGGCTACACCGCCGGCATCGTGGGCTTCTGCTCCGGCACCGGCGACATGTACGACCTGCTCAAGCACTACCAGCAGCTGAAGCCGGACAACACGCTCGCCAGGTACCTCCCCGCGCTGAGCAAGCTCAACGGCTCCTCCTCGCACTCCGGGCTCGACCCGGACTTCGTCTCCGACTGGAAGAAGGCCGCCACCGACCCGACCTTCCAGAAGGCGCAGGAGGACGAACGCGACCGGGTCTACTTCGGCCCCGCCGTGATGCAGGCGCAGGGCGACGGGCTGCGCGCGCTGGGCCAGTTCATCTACTACGACGCGATCGTGATGCACGGCCCGGGCGACGACTCGACCAGCTTCGGCGGCATCCGGGCGAGCGCGATGAAGAAGGCGAGGACACCCGCCCAGGGCGGTGACGAGAAGGCCTACCTGACCGCCTTCCTGGACGCCCGCAGGGCCGCGATGAAGACCGAGGCCGCGCACGAGGAGACCGACCGGGTCGACACCGAACAGCTGGTCTTCCTGAAGGCCGGCAACCTCGACCTCCAGCCCCCGCTGGTCTGGAAGGTCTACGGCGAGAGCTTCCACATCGACCAGTAGACCCGCCGCCGAGTGGGCCGACCGCCCACCCCACGACCGCCCACCCCACCACCGCCCACCCCACCACCGCCCGCCCCACCACCGCACAGCGACAGGACAGCACCATGCCCGATCCACGACCGCGCGACACCGCCTGCCACGAGCTGCTGCTCGCCCTGGCGGGGCGGCTCCCCGACGCGCCGCTGCGATCGGCCCGGCTGGCGCTCGCCGACGGCGGGGTGCACGCCGCGACCACCCTCGCCCTGGCCGAACTGGCCGGGCAGGGGCGGCCGGTGACGGCGGCGGAGCTGGCCGCGGCGGGCGCGCTCCTGGCGCAGGAACTGGCACCGGACGACTTCCTGACGGTCGGTCGGGTACCCGACCCGCCCTACGACTTCACCGAGTTCGGCGACGCCGCCGAGCTGGCGGCGGACCTCCTGGACGAGGCGGTGCTGCTCACCGCCGAGGCCTGCGCCGACCAGGTCACCGGCGTCTGGCGGTGCTGGCGCCGCGCGCTGTTCGCGGACGAGCCGGACCGTCGGGTCTACCTGGTGCAGGCCGAGTACCCGGACGACGCACCCGTGCTGGCCGGCACCTTCCACGAGGCGCTGGCCGCGGTGGGCGACGAGCAGGCCGGCGTCGAGGTGGTCGCGATCGGATCCGAGGTGGTGGGCTACCAGCGGCTCGTGCTCGACCACTCGCTCCTGCTGTGGGCCGCGGTGGCCACGGACGGCCCGGAGTTCGAGGTCGCCCGCGTCTTCGACCACGTCGACCCGGACCTGGGCCCCGGCTTCCGGCCCGACCACCCGATCCTGCCCGAGGGCGCCGACCGCGACCACGTCCTCGCCCACCTGTCGGCCGGACGCCCGGTGCTCAGCACCACCGCCCGGATGGCCGACCCGCTGGACCCCGCGGCCGGCGAGGCGGTCCCGGGCGGCTTTCTCACCGACGGCCACTGGATCTGGACCGAGGCCGTCGGCTACTTCCTCGACCGCCACGGCCTCGCCCCCGACCCGGCCCTCCTCGCCCACATCCGCACCACCGCCACCCACCCCACCCCACCCCCGGACGACGCCACCGTCACCCGCGCGGTCGACTTCCTCCTCCACCGCCCCTGACGACGGACCCACCTTCCAGTACTCCAGCCGTAGATCGTGATCACGACTCTTTCCCGGCGACCGTCAGGCTCTGGCGAGTAGCTTCGCCTCCTCTGATGGGGACAACCCGTGCCGGAGCGGCGGTTCGCCGCGCTCACGGTCCCAGGTCAGTACGTCAGCGATGGTCACGGCCAACGGGGTTGCGGGCATTCCGGCGGCGCGGGCGCGCGCAGGGCTTCGCTGCTGGGTCGGCCACATCGATTCGGGGCGGGTCAGCGGAAAGAACGGCGACACCGTATCGGCCGGCACAGGAACGACCTCGACCTGGCTGCCCGCCACCTGGGCGCAGGTGGTGATCAGCTCGGCCATCGTGGTCGGCTCAGCCGGACCGACGGCGTCGAACGCGCCGGGCCTGTCGTCCAGCAGCAGCTGCACCACGAGGCGGGCCACGTCGCGGGAGTCGACCACCTGAACTGGCTGTTCGGGGCTGCTTGGCAGGGCCACCCGGCCACCGCGCGCGGCCCGGCGAACCCAGTACACGAGCCCGTCCTGCACATCGTGCGGCCCGGCGACCTTCCCCAGCCGCACGATTGTCGCTCGTGAGCCGTACCGGGCGACCACGTCGTCCTCGCAGGCCACTTTGCACGGCCCGTAGGTATCCTCGTCCAGCTCCTCGGTGTCGCGCACCGGCGGGCGACGGGGTGTGTCCTCGTCCGAACCGGGCCCCACACCCGTCCGCACATACACAGCTTGACTGGAGATGAACAGGTACCGGCCGACCCGGTCGCCGAGTACCTCCATCGCCTGCCCGACGTGACGCGGGACGTACCCGCTGACGTCCACGACAGCGTCCCAGCTGCCGTCTTCCAGTGCCGCGTAGTCCCCGGTATCCCGGTCCCCGATCAGCCGGGGCACACCCGGGAACAGGTCGGTGCCAGTTCTGCCCCGGCCGAACAGGGTCACCTCGGCACCCTGACGCAGCGCATCGTCGACGATTGCCCGGCCCACGAACGAGGTGCCGCCAAGTACAAGAAGTCGCATAGCGCCCGACAGTAACGGCGCCCTCACGCCACCTCCACCGAGATTCCGCGCACGGTATGACCTCCGGCGCGGGCTCGCCAGGAACCGTCACCTGGCCCAACGAGCGCTCCGTCGATCAGTTCCGTATGGCCGGGCGCGTCGGGAAGACTGTCGAGATCATCGGCCTCCCACCCGCCGGCTCACGGACGTCTCCCGTCCCGAAGGACCTCGGGATCGACGATATCGCTTCCCGATTCGAAATGCACACCTTACATTCATGCCAGTGTGCGATTTCAGCACCGTGAATTTACCAGAAGGCATACTTCGACCGAATTGCCGTCGACCGTGCCGCCGAAAGAAACGGACCGGCAGTCAGAGCACCAGATCGTCGTGTTCGTCGAAGATCCAGCCGTCTTCGTAGAGCACCTCGAACAGGTGGCCGTCGGGATCGGTGAAGTATCCGCTGTGTCCCCAGGGATTCGGGCCGGCCGGGTGGGTGACGGTGGCGCCCAGCTCGGCGGCCTTGGCCATGACCTGGTAGACCTCGTCGGCGCTGCGGGCCACATACGCCAGGGCGAAGCCGGCGAAGCCACCCGGCTCCCGATCGGGCAGACCGGAGTCGGCCGCGAAGGCCGCCCGGGACTGGAACGCGACCGCGACCCCGCCCAATTCGAACAGCGCGAACTCGTCCGAGCCCGCCGTGGACCGTCGCCAGCCCAGCGCCTGGTAGAACGCGACCGAGGCGGCGACATCGCGCACACCGAGCAGGATCAGATTGAGTCGCTGCCGCATGTTTTCCTCCTGAGGACCGGCGCCCGGCACGCCATCTTGCCACCCACCGTCGGAGACGCTCAGTCAGGTGCACCGAAGGCCCGCAGACCCGATCAGCCGGCGGCGCTGTGCTGGCTCCAGGAGCCGGTGGTCGACGACCGCCGTGCCTCGCCGAGGTGCTCGGCGGGCCCGGTGGCGGTGCGTGGGGTGCTGCGGCTGTCCGGGGTGGGCATCAGGGCGAGGTCGGGGGCGGAGCTGGTGCGGGCGGTGCGGGTGGCGGACGGGACGGGGGCGGCCTGCGGGGACCGGCGGGGGGCCTCGGCGCCGAGGGCCTCCAGGCGGATCACGAAGTTGCGGACGCTGGTGTCGTGCGGGTGTTGCGGCCACAGCACGTCCTTGGCCTGGACGACCCGGCTGAGCCGGCCGCCGTGCGAGGACACCGGACCGGGCACCACCCTGAAGTCCGGCCGCCAGCTGAGCCCCGGGTAGTGGTGCTCCAGGATCAGCTCCCAGGAGTCCTCGCGGACGTCGAGGAACTCCCCGACCCGGCCCGCCAGCACGTGGGTGCCGTAGGCGGTCCGTACCACCGCCCGCTGCTCGAAGTCCGCGTCCTTGCCGACCACGGTGATCCGCCACGGGCCGTCGATGCGCATCATCGGTGTCCTCCTGAGCTCCTGGTCGGGGGCGAGGAGTCGCCCCCGACCAGGAGTACGGGCCGCCGGGTCGCGGTGGTTCGCCACGGCCCGGCGGCGGTCAGCTCGCGGTCCAGAGCTGGTTGGCCTGGCCGGTGCACGGCCACAGCTCCAGCTTGGTGCCGTTGGGCGCGGCGACCGCGCCGCCGATCACGTCCAGGCACAGCCCGGACTGCACCCCGACGATGCTGCCGTCGGCCTTGAGGGTCCACTGCTGATTGGTGCCGCCGTTGCAGGTGTAGAGCACGATCGGGGTCTCGGGAGCGGTCTTGCGGCCCGAGGCGTCCACGCACCTGCCCTGCACCCGGAGCGAACCGTCCGCCTGCGGGCTGAACTTCTGGCCGCCCGAGCCGTCGCAGTCCCGGACCTCGATCCGGGTGCTGTTGGCCGCCGACGGGGTGTTCATGCACCGCCCGCTCGCCTTGGAGACCAGAGCGCCGGCGGGCGTGTCACCGCCGCCGCCCAGCGCACCCGCGGAGAACCAGGCGTTGCCGCCGCCCAGCGCCCAGACCGACACATTGGTCACCCC